>CAZCVS010000107.1:0-8984 GCA_964501845.1 uncultured Iamiaceae bacterium | reverse complement strand
AGAGGCACCAGGTTTAGGTCCTGGCCAGTGCGCGTTCGAGTCGCGCCGCCGGCACGAGGTGGCCGCGCGAGGTGGCCGATGGTACCGGCGGTCTGCCACCCTGCTGACCCATGCCCGAGGGTCACACCATCCACCGTCTCGCCAAGGACCTCCGGGCCGACCTCGGCAGGCAGACCCTGCAGGTGTCCAGCGGCCAGGCCCGCTCGGAGGCCACCGCCGACCTCCTCGACGGCCACCTGCTGCGCCGCACCGAGGCGTGGGGCAAGCACCTGTTCATCACCTTCGACTCGCGCCAGGTGCTGCACGTCCACCTCGGCCTCATCGGCAAGTGGTTCCGCCGCACTCCCGACAGAACCGACGGCCTCCTCCCCGACCCGACCGCCACCACCCGGCTCCGGTTGGCCACCGAGGATCTGGCGTGGGACCTGATCGGGCCGATGCTCGCGGCCGCCATCACCCCGGCGGACAAGCGCGCCGTGATGGCCCGGCTCGGCCCGGACCCGCTGCGACCCGATGCGGACCCGGAGAAGACCTGGGCCAAGCTCCAGCGCAGCGACAAGGCCGTGGGGCTCCTGCTCATGGAGCAAGACATCATCGCCGGGATCGGCAACGTGTACCGGTCTGAGCTGCTCAACATCGTCGGCGTCGACCCCCGCCGTCCCGGCCGGGCGGTCGAGCGTGAGGAGTTCGATGCGCTGTGGGCCGAGACCGTGCGCCAGCTCAAGCTCGGCGTCCGCCGCAACCGCATCGTGACCATGAGCGCCGACGAGCTCCCTCGACCGCTCGCCAAGCTGCAGCGGGGCGAGGGCCGCTACGTCTACAAGCAGGAGCACTGCGGCCGCTGCGGCACCGAGCTCGAGATCTACCCCATCGCCGGCCGCACCACCTGGTCCTGCCCCGCCTGCCAGCCCCGCTGACCCGTTCGTCCGCGCCGGGACGTAGGATCTCCTCGCGCTGCGAGCGGGGGCGCACGGGGAGGGAAGCATGGTGGAGCACGGGACCTTGTCGCCGGGTTGGTACCCGGATCCGATGGCGCGTGCGCCCTACCGCTGGTGGGATGGCAGCGCCTGGACCGATGGCCTGAGCGACGACCAGGTCCGGGCCTGGTCCGACCCCTACTGGGTCGCCGGTCCGGCGACGGGTGCCGTGCCTCCGCGACCTGCTCCAGCGGCCCTCGGGGCGGAGCCCACGGCGGTTCCGGAGCGGGCCTGGTACCAAAGGAGCGAGACCCGCTGGCTGGCGGCTGGGGCGGTGGTGCTGATCGGCCTCCTCGCCGTCGCCGCCGGCGGGTCCGACGGCAGCCAGGACGTCGCCGCCACGGAGACGGCAGCCGCCACCACCGCACCACGTCCCACGACCACCGAGCGCATCGCGACGACGTCCACCACCTCCACCACATCCACCACTGCGCCGCCGACCACGACGGCCGCGCCCACGACGACGGCGCCACCGACCACGACCTCCCCACCGACGACCGCACCCCCAACGACCGCACCCCCGGCTCCGCCCCCAACCGTCGCCGCCGCACCCCTGGCGGGCGGTGGCTGCCACCCCAGCTACGACCCGTGCGTTCCGTACGCGAGCGACGTCGACTGTGCGGGAGGGAGCGGGAACGGACCGGCCTACACCGGCCGGGTCGACGTCATCGGACCCGATGTGTACGACCTCGATCGCGACGGCGACGGCGTGGGGTGCGAGGACAGCTGAGCGGCCCTGCACCTCGGCCGCGTGCGGCCCATGCTCGAGACCAACCGCAACCTTCCCGAGGCCATCGCCCTGTACCGGTCGTCGGGGTACGGCGAGATCGAGCCCTTCAACGACGAGCCGTACGGCGACCACTGGTTCCACAAGGAGCTCTAGGGTCCGGCCATGCGCATCGAGGAGCTGCCCACACCGGCGCTGGCGGTCGACCTCGACCTGCTGGACGCCAACATCGCCCGGATGGGCGCAGCGTGGCCCGGCACGAAGCTGCGACCGCACGCGAAGGCGTTCAAGTCGACCGGACTGGCCCAGCGCCTGGCCGCGGCCGGTCACACGTCGTTCTGCGGCGCCACCGTCCGGGAGCTGGCGGGGCTGGCCGCTGCCGGCCTGGGGACCGATCTGCTCCTGGCGAACGAGGTGGTCGACGTCGGCCGCCTGCGAGCGCTGATCGAGAACCTCCCCGATGCCCGCATCACGGTGGCCGTCGACTCACTCGAGACCATCGATGTCGCCGCGGCGGCGGGCGTGCGCGAGGTGCTGGTCGACGTCGACGTGGGCATGCCCCGATGCGGCTGCCGGCCCGATGAGGCCGGGCGCCTGAGCGAGCTGGCCCGCTCGAAGGGCCTCGGCGTCCGAGGCGTGATGGGCTACGAGGGGCACCTCATGACCGAGGACGTCGACCAGGGGGCCAAGGTCGAAGAGGCGATGGCCCTGCTGCTCGACGCCCACGATGCCGTCGGCGGCGAGGTCATCTCCGGCGGCGGGACCGGCACCTGGAACAAGAACCACTGGGTGACCGAGCTGCAGGCCGGCAGCTTCACGCTGATGGACACGCACTACGACGCCGCGGGCGTCGGCTTCGCCAAGGCGCTGAGCCTCCAGCTCACGGTCGTGTCGGTGAACCGGACCGGCGGGTGGGCCGCGGCCGACGGCGGGCTCAAGGCGCTTGGCATGGACCACGGCAACTCGGCCATCGGCGGTGCCGACGTCTGGTACCACGCGGATGAGCACACGGTGTTCTCCATGGAAGACGGCGCCACGCTGCCGAACGTGGGCGACCGTGTCACCGTCTGGCCCGCCCACGTCGACCCGACCGTCTCCCAGCACGAGCAGCTCTGGGTCCACCAGGCCGGCGAGGTCGTCGACTGCTGGCCCATCGACCTCCGTGGCTGGTAGACCGCCCAGCCCTCCACCTCGGCTCCCAACCGAACCTGGTGTGCGAAACGACGCCCAGCATCAGTTGGCACACCGACTTCGATCGAAGCTGGGTGGTGGCGAGACGCGTCAGCCCTCGAGCTGGGCGACGAGGCTGCGGAGCGCCCGACCGCGGTGGCTGATGGCGTGCTTCTCGTCCTGGGTCATCTCGCCGAAGGTACGGCCGTCGCCTTCGACGGGGATGAAGACCGGGTCGTACCCGAAGCCTCCGGGACCTCGGGGGGCATCAGCGATGCGGCCCTCGACGTGGCCGGTGGCCACCACTTCGCGGCCATCGGGGTGGCGCAGCACGACGACGGCTCGGAAGCGGGCGGTGCGTTCGGCGGGGTCGGGTTGATCGGCCAGCTCGGCGAGGAGCTTGTCGACGTTCTCCTCGTCGGTGGCGTTCTCGCCGGCATAGCGAGCCGACCACACGCCAGGCGCGCCGTCGAGGGCGTCGACCTCGAGACCGGAGTCGTCGGCGACCGCCGCCAGTCCGGTCGCCGCCACGAGGGCCACCGCCTTCAAGCGGGAGTTGCCCTCGAACGTGTCCTCGTCCTCGACCACGTCAGGGACATCAGCCGGCCGGGGGACGAGCTCCAGGTGGTCGCCCAGGATCTCGACGATCTCGGCAGCCTTCTTGGGGTTGGCCGAGGCCAAGACGATGCGGGTTCGCTCCCCCATCACCGGCCGCCGGTCAGCGAGGCGCCGGCGGCGTGGCCAGCACGGCCCGCTGGAGCTCGACGATCTCGGCGATGCCACCCTCGGCCAGGTCGAGGAGGGCGTCGAGCTCGGCACGGGAGAACGGCGAACCCTCGGCCGTGCCCTGGACCTCGACGTACCCACCGGAGCCGGTCATGACCACGTTCATGTCGGTCTCGGCGGTGGAGTCCTCGGTGTAGGGCAGGTCGAGCATCGGGACCCCGCCGACGACGCCGACCGAGATCGCCGCGCACTCGGTGGTGAGGGGGTTGGTGGTGATCTTGCCCGCAGCGAGCGTACGGGTGAGGGCGTCGTGGAGGGCGACGTAGCCGCCGCAGATGGATGCCGTGCGGGTGCCGCCGTCGGCCTGGAGCACGTCGCAGTCGACGATGACCTGGCGCTCGCCGAGCGCCTTCATGTCGCAGACCGACCGGAGCGAGCGGCCGATGAGGCGCTGGATCTCCTGGGTGCGGCCGGACTGCTTGCCCTTGGCCGCTTCGCGGCCGATGCGCTCGGCGGAGGCGCCGGGGAGCATCGAGTACTCGGCGGTGACCCAGCCCTTGCCCTTGCCCTTCATCCAGCGGGGCACGTTCTCGTCGATCGACGCCGTGCACAGCACCCGGGTGTTGCCGAACGAGACGAGCACCGACCCGGCGGCCTGGACCGTGAAGTCCCGCTCGAAGGTGATGGGGCGAAGTTCGTCGTTCCGGCGGCCGTCGACGCGCATGGAGGCTCCTGCAGAGTGTGGAAAGGGCGGGCGGACCATCGTCGCAGACCCGCCCCGCCGACCCCGAACCGCGTGCACCTGAGCGTGCGGGCGACCCACAACTGCACGCAGCCACCCGACGCTCGCCCCCACGAGCCACGAAGCTTCGTGCACCTGTGCGTCCGGGCGACCCACAACTGCACGCAGCCACCCGACCACCACCCCCGCCAGCCACCCGAGCCTCGTGCGCTTGAGCGTGCGGGCGACCCATAACTGCACGCGGCTTGCGAAGTTGGCGTCAGGTGGACCAGGGGGCTCGTTCGGCGGCGGCGAGCTCGGGGCCGAGGAGGCGGGCGCCCAGGTCGCGGAAGCGGTCGACGTCGCCGGACGACACGAAGCGGTGGGTGCCGGCCCGGCCGGGGGCGGCGGGGACGAGCGCGGGCTCGTCGGGGGCCGGCGACGCGTGGCGGAACATGGCCAGGGCCTCGAACGCGGTCTCGTCGGCCGACGAGACCAGGACCACGTCCCGGCCGACGACATCGGTGATGGTGCGGGCCAGGTACGGGTAGTGCGTGCACCCGAGCAGCAGGGCGTCGACCTTGGCCTCGACCACGGGAGCGAGCAGGCGCTCGGCCAGGATGTGGACCTGGTCGCTGCCGGTCTCGCCGCCCTCCACGAACTCGACGAAGCCGGGGCACGCGGCCACGGTCAGCTCCACCGGCGCGCCGCTGGCGGCGACGGCCCGCTGGTACGCACCGGACGCGACCGTCCCGACCGTGCCGATGACCCCCACCCGGCCGGTCTCCGTCGCCCGCACCAGCGACCGCACACCCGGGTCGATCACGCCCATGACGGGCACGCCGAGCTCCTCGCGCAGCGAGGCCAGCGCGGCGGCCGCGGCAGTGTTGCACGCCACCACCAGCAGCTTCACGTCGTGTTCGTCGACCAGGTAGCGGGCGATCTCGTGGGCGAACCCCGCCACCTCGTCGAGGGACCGGGGGCCGTAGGGGTACCGGCCGGTGTCGCCGACGTAGACGAGATCCTCGTCGGGGAGCAGGTCGATGAACGCCCGGGCCACCGTGAGCCCGCCGAACCCGCTGTCGAACATCCCGATGGGACGGTCATCGGAGGGAGCGGTGGTCACCGGACCAGGCTACGACCGCCGTCGCGGGCGGCCCAGCTTCAGTCGACGTGGTAGCGGACGTCCTCGACCGGCTCGGTGGGCTCGGGCTGGTCGGGATCGTCCGACGGGGCCTGGTTCCAGAACACGGTCCGCACGTCGACGACCTCCATCCGGTCAGGGTCGAACCGGATCCGGAGCGGATCGGTCTGGTGCCCGTCCCCCCGTCCCGGCAGGATCCACGCCTCCCAGGCCCCGTTCCACCACGACAGACCCGTCGCGTACTGCTGCACGAAGCCGGGCGGGACGTCGGGCCCCATGTCCATCGTGGCCACGATCCACGCCGGAAGGGTTGGTGCCGCGGCGATGCCTCCAGGGGCCACCGCCGCGTCGTAGGAGGCTCGACGATCCTCCGGGTCCCGGAGCGCCACGGGCTGTTGGACGGTCACATTCCCGAGGTCGCGGCCGTCAGCCGCCTTGATGGCTCCGGTCGAGGCCAGGACCTCCAGCGACTCTCCGTCGACCGAGCGCGGGGTGACCCAGCGCAGGTCGATCGCGATGCGGCGGGTGACCGACACACCCGGAGCCACGGTCTCCGGGGGACGGGCCACCCAGTCGCACGCGATCGAGTTCATGGTCAGCTGGTCCTCGGCGCGCCCGGTGTACACCTTCGGATCCACGCCGCTTCCAAGGATCTGGGGAAGCTCGTCGAGGTCTCCTGACCAGGTCGTGCCGGCCACGCCCGCCCCGCCGGGACGGTCAGCGTCGAACGCCCCGAACCCGGTGTCCGCCGCGACGGCACGGATCGCCTCGAGGCCTCCGGCGAGCGCACCCACCGGCTCACGGCACGGCGCCGCGGGGTCGACCGTCACGGCATCCGGTCGGTCGTTGGTGAAGGTCACGTCGACCCACATGCGCTCGCCGACCGTGGCCTCCGGGGGCGTGTCCATGCTGAACACCAATCCCTGGTCCTCGGTGCTCGTGCGGATCTCGCCCTCTTCGAGCCCGACGGGCGGCGCGACCGTGGTGACCGGCGCCTCGGTGGTCGACCCGGCGTACACCTGCTGGCGGTCGTCGCCCGGGAGCACCAGAGCTGCGGCGAGTCCGGCCACCACGAGGACGGTGGCGGCCACCGCTCCTGCGGTCAGCGCGCGACGACGTCGGGCCCTCACGACCCGGCGGCGGGCGAACTCGGTCGTCGCCGCGTCCGGGTCGACACCCGGTGCCAACCGCGAGAGTCGGGCACCGAGCGCCGGGTCGCTCGGTTCGGTGGGGTCAGGCATCGTCGGTCACCTCCAGGTGGGCGCGCAGGGCGCGGCGGGCGTCGTGGAGGTGGGACTTGACCGTTCCCGGGGAGATGCCGAGGTCGGCGGCGACATCGTCGATGCGGTAGCCCCCGAGGTGGTGCAGGCAGACGACGAGCCGCTGCTGGGTGGGCAGCGCCCGGATGGCGGCGAGCAGGTCCAGGTCGAGCGGGTCGAGGTCGTCGACCACCACCGGCCGGATCCCGGCCAGCAGCTCCGCCCGGCGGCGGGTGTTGCGACGGCCGTTGAGCAGGCGGTTCACCGCCGCCCGGCGGATCCAGCCCACCGGGTCGTCCATCGTCGACACCTTCCGCCACCGTCGGTCGGCAGCGAGGAACGCCTCCTGCACCGCGTCGGCGGTGGCCTCGGGGCCGTCGACCACGGCGAGGCTGCGCACCAGACGGGGGAACTCCGCCCGGTACACCTCATCGATCGATCCGCTCACCGGCGGTTGGGTGCCCACGTCCTCCATGACACACCGGACACCCGCCGGGTGCCCGGATGGTTGGGTCGGCGACGGCAGGCACCTCAGGATTCCCCGAGACGAATGTCAGCCGATTCCCAGGAACCGGTGCCAGGCTGGTCGGGTGACCGGTGAACGACTGCTGCTCGTGGACGACGAGGACAACCTGCGCTCGATGCTCGAGGCCGCCCTGCGCCACAGCGGCTTCGAGGTGCACCCCGTGGCCAACGGCCGCGATGCGCTCGACGCCGTGCCCGAGGTGAAGCCCGACCTGATCGTGCTCGACGTGATGCTCCCCGACCTCGACGGGTTCGACGTCTGCCAGCGCCTCCGCAGCACCGGCGACCGCACGCCCGTGCTGTTCCTGACCGCCCGCGACGCCACCGAGGACAAGGTCCGCGGCCTCACGATGGGCGGCGACGACTACCTCGTGAAGCCGTTCAGCCTCGACGAGCTCGTCGCTCGGATCCATGCCGTGCTGCGCAGGACCGGCAACGCCAAGGAGGGAGCGGTCCTGACCTGTCGTGACCTCGAGCTCGACGACGAGGCCCACCTCGTCACGCGGGGCGGCGTCGAGACCCCGCTGTCGCCCACCGAGTACAACCTGCTGCGCTACCTGCTCCTCAACCAGGGCCGGGTCCTGTCGAAGGCGCAGATCCTCGATCACGTCTGGCAGTACGACTTCGGCGGTGACGGCGGCGTGGTCGAGACCTACATCGGCTACCTCCGCAAGAAGGTCGACAACGTCGACCCGCGCCTCATCCAGACGGTCCGGGGCGTGGGCTACACCATCCGCGAACCCCGGACCTGACGCCCGATGTCCCTGCGCGTCCGTCTGCTCCTGGGCATGGCCGTCGTGGCCGTCGTCTTGGTGGTCGCCTCGCTGTCGATCACGCGCGCCACCGAGCACAACCTCATCCACCAGATCGACCAGCAGCTCGAGCGCTCGCAGCCCCAGATCCGCCGGGGTGGCTTCGGCAGCGGCCGGCCCGGGAACCTGAGCGGTCCGCCCAGCGCCCTCTACATCGCCCGGTTCGATCCGCAGAGCGGGCAGCTGACCACGCTGTACCTCCCTTCGACGGCCGAGTCGGCGAGCCCACCCGACCTCACCGTCGGCGAAGCCGCCCAGCACCTCGGCGACCCGCCGTTCACGGTCTCCTCCCTCGACGGCGACCTGCGCTACCGCGCCGTCGTCCGCGACGAGGTGCGCTCGGATCAGACGCTGGTGCTCGCTCTGCCCCTCCAGGACGTCGATGAGACCATCGACCGGCTGCTGGCGATCCAGGCGATCGCCGCGGCGGCGATCCTGGCGACGATGGGCCTGGTGACGTTCTGGGTGCTGCGCCTCGGCGTGCGCCCGGTCCAGCAGATGACGGCCACGGCCAAGGCCATCGGCGAAGGCGACCTGTCCCAGCGCATCCCCGAGACGGCGCCCGGCACCGAGGCGGGCGAGCTGGGCGACGCGCTGAACCAGATGCTCGGGCGCATCGAGGAGTCGTTCGACGAGCGCACCCGTTCCGAAGCCCGGCTCCGGCAGTTCGTCGCCGACGCCTCCCACGAGCTGCGCACCCCGGTGACCACCATCCGGGGCTACGCCGAGCTCTACCGCCTCGGCGGCCTGACCTCGGAGCACGAGATCAGCGAGGCCATGCGCCGCACCGAGCAGGAGGCCACGCGCATGGGGCAGCTGGTGGGCGATCTGCTGGACCTCGCCCGGCTCGACCAAGGCCGCCCGCTCAGCCTCGGTCCCACCGACCTCTCGGCCCTCGCCGCCGACGCGGTCGCCGACGCCGG
>CAZCVS010000106.1:0-9033 GCA_964501845.1 uncultured Iamiaceae bacterium | reverse complement strand
TGCACCGCCGTGGTCATCGGCGGCGCCGCCACCATCGGCGGCCCGCTGCTCGGCGCCATGCTCCTCGTCGCCATCCGCCGCCGGACCGAGGGCACCGAGGCCATGGCGCCGGCGCTGCTCGGCGGTGCACTGATCATCGTCGTGTACGTCCTGCCCGACGGCATCGTCGGCGGCCTGCGCCGCTTGGCGGCCTGGGTCCGGGGCCGCACGTCTGGGACGGCGCCGCCGCCCGATGCCACACCGGAGCCGGCACCGCCGGCACCCTCGCCCTCACCTACCTGACCGAACCCCAACGAGGAGACACTCCCCATGCACACCCAGCGCACCTCTAGGAAGCGGCGGCCACTGACCGCCCTGCTCCTGCTCGCCGTCGTCGCCCTCCTGGCCACGTCGTGCGGCGGACGCAGCGAAGACACCGGCGGGGGCGGTGGCTCCGGCGGCGGCAACGGCGGCGGCGGCGAAGGCGAGTCCGGCGCCGTCGTCGACACGGAAGACTGTCCCGACACCGGCACCGCCGGCATCGAAGACGGCACCATCAAGCTGGCGTCGTCGTTCCCGCAGTCGGGACTGACCTCGGCCTTCGCCCAGATCTCCAAGGGCTACAACGCCTACTTCGACAAGATCAACGCGGCGGGCGGCATCGAGGTCGCCGGCGAGAAGTACCAGATCGAGGTCACGGCCAAAGACGACGAGTACAAGCCGGCCACCACCGCCCAGAACATCGAGGAGGAGGTCGGCACCGATGGGACCGGCGCCTTCGCCGTGTTCAACGTGGTGGGCACCGCCAACAACGTCGCCATCCGTGACGACCTGGGCGAGCTGTGCGTGCCGAACATCTTCGCCGCCACCGGCTCACCGGTCTGGGGCAACGAGAGCTACCCGTGGACCATCGGCTCCACGCTGGCCCCCTACACCGTCGAGGCCAAGGCCTTCGCCGACTACCTCAAGGAGGAGAAGCCCGACGCCAAGGTGGCGATGCTCGTCCAGAACGACGACTTCGGGAAGGCCTACGAGGACGGCTTCAAGCAGCAGATCGAGGGCTCGGACATCACCGTGACCGAGGTCAAGACCTACGAGGCCGGCACCGACGAGGTCGCCTCCGAGATCACGAGCCTCAAGGCCTCCGGCGCCGACACCTTCTTCAACGGCGCCACCCTGCTGGCCTGCCCCAACGCCCTCAACGCGGCGCAGGAGCAGAGCTGGGACACCGTGACGTTCGTGTCCGGTACCTGCATCTCCAAGACGCTGATGGGCATCGCCGGTGAAGCCGCCGACGGCGTCTTCGCCACCACCAACATCAAGGACCCGCTGAACCCGGCGTTCGCCGACGACGAGGCGATGAAGGAGTACTTCGCCACCCTCGAGGAGTTCGGCGCCAGCGACGTCGATCCGGAGAACGGCATCGTGGCCTACGGCTACACGCAGGGCGCCCTGCTGGTGGAGATCCTCGAGAGCCTGGAGACGCTCGACCGCGGCTCGCTGATGAACGCGATGTACGAGCTCGACGGCCTGACGGCCGGCCTGCTCCTGGACGGCGTCGAGGTGAACACCTCACCTGAGGACCGGTTCCTCGCCGAGGACGTCCAGATGATCCAGTACAACGCCGCCAACAAGTACTTCGAGAACGTCGGCGAGGTCCTCGACTTCGAGGGCACCACCCCCGACATCACCCCGGAGGGCCTGATCAACAGCTGATCACCCAACCACCTGAACTTCGTAGGTGAGCGCGCCCATCTGGGCGCCGAGAGATACGAAGTTCGGTCGGGTTCAGGTGGTGGGTCCGCCCGCCACCCGGTTCGAGAGCGCCTCGAGGTCAACGACGACCTCGAGGCGCTCCCGCGTCCGGAGCCAGTCGAGGTTGCGCCGGTGCAGATCGTCGGCGGGATCGAACCGGTTGAGGAACACGGTGACGGGCCAGCGGGCGAAGACGTCGGCGCCGAGCCGCACCGAGTTCACGGTGCCGAGGCCGGCGTCGGCCACCAACACGACGAGGTCGGGGGCCAGCATCTCGGCGAGGTCGACCGCGTCGCCGTCGGAGCCGATGGGGGAGCGGGGGCCGCCCACCGTCTCGACCCACCCGACCGCTCGGGCCGGGCCGTCGGGCCAGGTTAGCTCGGCGACCAGGTCGGCCAGGGTGGGGACGGGCAGGCCGAGCGCATCGGCCGCCATCGGCGGGGCCATCGCCACCGTGTACCAGCGGTGGGGTGGGCACACCTGCTCGACGGGCTCGCCGGTCGCGGCTGCGAGGACGGCGGCATCGGACGGGCCGGGGTCGTCGGCGTCGGCCGACTGCGCCGGCTTGCGGGCCGCGACGGTGGTGCCCGCCGCGGCCAGGCGATCCAGCACCTGGCCGCCGACCCACGTCTTGCCGATGTCGGTGGCGGTGCCTGCCACCAGCACGAGGCGCTGCGGGCGCGTCACCGCAGCGCGCCGGTCTCGGCCAGCCCGTCGAGGAGACGGGCGACGTCGCCGTCGGTGTGGGCCGAGGAGAACGTGATGCGCAACCGGCTGGTTCCCGGGGCGACGGTGGGCGGCCGGATGGCGGGCACGAGCAGACCTCGATCGAGCAGTGCTCCCGACGCCGCGACGGCGCCAGCTTCGCTCCCGATGATGACCGGGACGATGGGCGACGGGTGACCGGGACGGAGGCGGTCGACGTGGCGGCGCAAGACGGCGCACAGCTCGTCGCCCTCGCCGCTGCGCACCACGCGGACCGCGGCGAGGGCGGCGCCGGCGTCGGCCGGGCTGAGCCCGGTGGTGAAGATCGCGGAGCGCGCCGCGTTGACCAGCAGGTCGGCGACGCGCTCCGAGCAGGCGGCGAAGCCACCGAGCGCGCCCAGCGTCTTCGACAGCGTGCCGACGCGGACGACCTCGACGCCGTCGAAGCAGCCGGCGGCGGGCTCGGGCCCGAGCACCGCGTGGGCCTCGTCGACGACCAGGAGGGCGCCGTGGCGCCGGCAGGTGTCGGTCACCGCTTCGAGGTCGGCGACATCGCCGTCCATCGAGAACACGGAGTCGATCACCACGATCGTCGGCTGGTCCGCATGCTTGGCGACCAGCTCGTCGAGGGCCGCATGGTCGTTGTGGGGCGCGATGTGCACGTCGGCCTTCGCCAGCCGCGCCCCGTCGATCAGCGAGGCGTGGTTGAGCTCGTCGGAGACGATGCACACCCCTGCGGTGCCGAGCGTGGTCAGCACGCCGAGGTTGGCGGCGAAGCCCGTGGGGAACAGGACCGCTCGCTCGGTCTGCTTCCATGCCGCCAGCTCCCGTTCGAGGTCTTCGTGCACCGGCCGGTCTCCGGTCACCAGCCGCGAGGCGCCGGCACCGGTGCCCCACCGGTCGATGGC
Source organism: uncultured Iamiaceae bacterium (assembly GCA_964501845.1). Taxonomy (GTDB): domain Bacteria; phylum Actinomycetota; class Acidimicrobiia; order Acidimicrobiales; family Iamiaceae; genus Aquihabitans. Next base: position 5,686 of record CAZCVS010000106.1, on the reverse strand, counting down.
CGCGTGGGCCCCGGCGATGACCGCCGGGTGGATGCTCAGCCCGAGGTAGTCGTTGGACGCGAACGACAGCACCTCGTGCTCGGCAGGCATGCCGTCGTTGTCGATGGTGCGCAGGGTCCCATGGGGGCCCCATGCGTCGAACTCGCGGTGCGCTCGCCAGCGGCCCTGGTCCCGGATGGAGCCGAGGCGGTGCGCCAGCCAGTCGTCCCAGTCGCCCCCGGCCCGGCTCACCCGGCCGCGACCTCGCCGATGGCCGCCTCGAGCGCGTCGACGATCCGGAGGATCTCGTCGGCGGTGGTGGTGAGCGGTGGCATGAGCACGACCACGTCGCCGAGCGGGCGGATGAGCACGCCGCGCTCGACGCACCCGGCGGAGACCCGACGGCCCCAGCGCAGGCCGTCGGTGGGTGGCGCCAGCTCGATGCCGGTCATGAGCCCGCATCGGCGGACGGCACCGACCGCGTCGAGCGGCTCGATCCGCGCCGCGAGCAGGGTGCCGAGCTGGTCGGCCCGGGCGTTGACGTTGGCCAGCACGTCCCACTCGTCGAGCAGCTCCAGGTGTCGGAGGGCGACCGCGCAGCCGAGGGCGTTCCCGCTGTAGGAGTGCCCGTGGTAGAAGGTCTTCTCGGACAGGTCGGGGCCCAAGAACGCGGCCCAGATCCGCTCGCTGGCCACGGTGGCCGCCAGGGGCAGGTACCCGCCGGTGATGCCCTTGCCGATGACCAGGAGGTCGGGTTGCACGCCGCACTGCTCCGACGCGAAGAGCGTGCCGGTGCGGCCGAAGCCGGTGGCGACCTCGTCGTGGACCACGAGGACGTCGTGCGTCCGGGCGGCGGCGGCGACCGCAGCGACGGCGTCGGGCGGGACCAGGGCCATGCCCGCCGCACCCTGCACGAGCGGCTCGAGGACGACCGCCGCCAGCTCGTCGGCGTGCTCGGCGATCATCGCCACGGCCTGGTCGACCGCCCCGGGCTCGCCGAGGGTCGGGCAGCGCAGGACCGGGAACCGCAGCGGGTCGAACACGTCGGTGCCGAAGCCGCCGTCGCCCAGCGAGAGCGATCCGGTGGTGTCGCCGTGGTACGCCCCACCGAACGCGAGGTAGGTGGTCTTGGTGGTGATGCCCTGGTTCGTCCAGAACTGGAAGGCGATCTTGAGCGCCTGCTCGACCGCGGCGGCGCCGTCGGAGGCGAACAGGAAGCGGGGCCGATCGACGGGGACCTTGGCGGCGAGCGCCTCGGCCAGCTCGATCACGATGCGGTTCCCGTTGCCCAGCAGCGTCGAGTGGGCGACGCGGCCGAGCTGGTCCCGGATGGCCTCATCGAGCTCCGGAACGCCATGGCCGAGCGTCGTGACCCACAGCGACGAGATGGCATCGAGGTAGCGGTTGCCCTCCACGTCGATCAGTTCCCGGCCCTCGCCCCGCTCGACGATGACGGGTCGGTTGCCTGCGTACGCCTCCATCTGGGTGAAGCCGTGCCACACCGTTGCGACGTCGCGCTCAATCCATCCGCTCAGGTCTGCCACCCGGGCGACGCTAGTGCCGTGACGGGCGATCTTCGGATGGCACGTGGGTGCTTCGGGCTGTCCTCGTCGGGTCTCGAAGCACTGGTGCTGGGCTGACGGGTCATGCGTCGTGCTCGGCGAGGTCCTCGGCGGACTGGCGGACCTGCCAGTCGCGGTCGGTGAGCGCTGCGTGGAGGGCGGCGTCGACCTCGGGGCCGTCGAAGGGGGCGAGGGCGATCACGGCGCGCCGGCGGACGGTGGCCTTGTCGCGGGTTCCGGCGAGGATCGCCGGCAGGCCGGCGGGGTCGCCCAGCGAGCCCAGGGCCGCGACCGCGGACTCCCGGACCAGGGCGTCGTCGGCGTCTTGGGCCAGCCGCGACAGGCGGGCGACCGCTCCCGGTTCGGCGGGCTCGCGCTCGCCGGAGGCCCAGGCCGCGACCTCCACCACTGTGTCGTCAGGGTCATCCAGCAACGGGACGATGTCGACACGCTCCGCGGGGCCTTGACCACGAAGCGTCGCGATGAGTTCCAGGGCACGGCGGCGGACGCTGGCGTCGGGATCGGCGAGCGCGGCGGTGAGATCGGGTCCGGTGAGGGCCTTGAGCCGTTGCAGCGCCCCGATCGCCGCGCTGCGGACCCCCGGCTCGGGGTCGTCGACGAGGGCCCGGGCGGTGGGCTCGTCGCCCTGGTGGCCGGCGATGGCCGCCTGGCGGCGGCGACGCTGGGCGTCGAGTAGCCTCCGCTCCGTCACGGAAGGGGCGTCACATGGTGGGAGTCAAGCGGCAAGAGCGGGCTGCGGCCACCCAGAACCAGCTGCTCGAGGCGGCCCGCGAGGTCTTCGCCGAACGCGGCTACCAGGCGACGTCCGTCGCTGCCATCACCGACGCCGCGTCGACCGCTCATGGCACCTTCTACCTGTACTTCCGCAACAAGGAGGATGTGTTCGCCCAGCTCATGGCCACGGCCATGGACGAACTCTACCGCCACACCCTGACGGACCTGGATCCCGAGACCCACATGTACGACCCGAACGTGGCGCGCGACCGCGTGGCCGGGTTCCTGCAGGTCGCGGTCAGCCAGGGCAGGATCTGGCGGGCACTGCTGGAGGCGATCCTCGTCAGCCCGACCATCGCCGCCAACTGGCTCGAGCTGCGGTCGGTGTTCCACCAGGGGCTGGCCGACCGGCTGGCGATCTACCAGTCCCGCGGTGAGTTCCGCGACCTGGACCCGAACCTGGTGGCGGCGTCGCTCGCCGGGATGCTCGAGTGGCACGTGTTCACCGCGGCTTCCTTCGGCGTCCCAGGTCCGCTCGAAGCCAGCGACCAGGTCATCGACACCATCGCGGACCTCTGGGCATCGGCCATCGACATCGGCGGCCGCAAGGGCCGTCCCGCCGCCGACTGACCGGAGACCTGCTGGTCTGGCAGGCTGACCGGCCGTGAGCCCCCAGCCCCGCCTCTCCCGCCTCTGGTGGTTCACCGGACCCATCCTCGCCCTGCTCGTCGGTGCGGTGGTGGTCGTGTCGGTGATGCAGGTGCCCTACGTCGTGCTCTCGCCCGGCAGCGCCCGGTCGGTGGAGCCCCTCGTGACGGTCAGCCAGAAGCCGGGCGGACCCGAGGTCGTGGAGGATGCGGCGAGCGACGACCTCCTGTACGTCACGGTGGCGTCGACGGTCGAGCCGAGCGGCATCGAGGCGGTGCTGGGGTGGATCCGGGGCACCTCGCAGGTCGAGCCGTCGAAGCCGTTCCTTGGTCAGCAGACGAGCGAGGAGAACCGGGCGCTCAACCTCGCGCTGATGACGGACTCCCAGCAGAAGGCCAAGGTCGTCGCGCTGGAGCGGCTGGGCTACGAGGTGGGCAGGACGCCCATCGGCGCGTTCCTCGAGGACGTCGATCCGTCCTACCCCGCGGCCGCGGTGCTCAAGCCCGGCATGACAGTCGTGGAGGCAGGAGGTGAGCCGGTCCGCACCCGCGACGATCTGGTGGCGGCCATCACCGAGCGGAAGCCCGGCGACGAGATCGAGCTGTCCGTCGTACCGCTCAAGGGCAGCGAGCCGGTGGCGGTGACGGCTGAGCTGGGCGAGCGGGCGGGCCAGCCCGGGGTCGCCGCCCTTGGTGTCTCGACGGTGGACCGGTCCAACTTCGAGTTCCCCATCGACATCCGCATCGACACGGGGAAGGTCGGCGGGCCGTCCGCCGGGCTCGCGTTCACGCTGGCCATCCTCGATCGCCTCACCCCCGGGAGCCTCACCGGTGGCGACCGGATGGCGGTCACCGGAACCATCGAGCTCGACGGCTCCGTGGGACCCGTGGGCGGCGTCGCCCACAAGACGGAGGCCGCCATCGGCGAAGGCGCCGTGGTCTTCCTCGTGCCGCCGGAGGAGTACGAACAGGCGAAGGCCGCAGCCCGCGGCCGGATCGAGATCGAGCAGGTCTCGACCCTCGACGAGGCCCTGGCCGCGCTCGTCGCCCACGGGGGAGAACCGCTTCCGGCCGATCCGAAGTGAGCCGGAGGCTCCCCGAATCGTCGTCGCCGCGGTCGTACCATCGGGTCCGTGCCCGCTGAACCACCTGACCGTCCCACTCCCGACCCCGACGACATCGCCGGCCAGTCGTTCGCGAGGGCCCGAAAGGGTTTCGAGGTCGACGAGGTCCGGGCCTACCTGGTCTCGCTCGCGTCCCAGGTGCGGGACGCCCAGCTGAAGCAGGCCGACGCCAGCCGCCGGCTGGCCGAACTGGAGCGCCGGGCCACCGACCCCCGCGACCTCGACGAAGCCCAGGTGACGCAGCTGCTCGGCGAGGAGACCGGGCGCGTCCTGGAGACCGCCCGCCAGGCGGCCACCGACATCCGGGCCAAGGCCGAGGAGTCCGCCGCCGCGCTGACCGGCACCGCGGCCACGGAGGCGGCGTCCACCCGCGAGGCCGCCGATCAGTACGCCCTGGGCGTGCGGACCGCGGCCGATGACTACGCCGCCACCACCCGGGCCACGGCTGAGGCCGAGGTCGCCGAGCAGCGGTCCACGGCCATCGCCGAGACCGACGCCATGCGCGCCGCGGCTGAGTCGGTGCTGTCCGAGCGCACCGGCGAGGCTGAGGCCACCGCCGCCGAGATCCGCGCCGAGGTCGACGCGTACGCCGCGTCGACCCGCGAGGCCGCTGACGCCTACGCCGCGGAGACCCGTGCTGCGGCCGACGCAGCCGCGGCCGAATCCCGCGCCGAGGTCGATGCGTACGTCGCCCGGGAGCGGGAGGCGGCTGACGCCTACGCTGCCACCACCCGGTCCGATGCCGATGCCGCGGCCATCGCCGCCCGGGACGACGCCGCCCGGGTCCGTGCCGAGGCCGACGAGGCTGCGGCTTCCCGCGTCGCCGGTTCGGCCGATGAGGTGGAGGCCATCCTCGAAGCCGCCCGCGACCAAGGCCGGGCCATGGTGGATGAAGCCCGTGCCTACCGCGAGCGGGTGATCGCGGATCTGGCCGACCGCCGGCGGGTCGCCCGGGCGCAGCTCGACCAGCTCGCGGCCAGCCGCGACGCCCTGTCCGTCACGCTCACCGATGTGGCCGCCCGCATCGAGGCGTCGCACCAGGCCCTGGCCGAGACCGTGGTCGACCCCCGCTCCCTCGGCGACATCGCCACCGACCGGGCCGCCCTCGCCGATCCCCCTCCCGAGTCCGCGCCCGACGAGGACGCTGAGGCCGATCCCGCGTCGGAGGACCAGGTCGTTCCCGAGCCGGCCCCCGAGGCCGAGAACGAGGTCGAGCCCGAGCCGGAACCGGAGGCCGAGCCGGCCTCCGAGGTCGAGAACGAGGTAGAGCCCGACAATGAGGTCGAGGACCAGGTCGAGGACCAGGTCGAGCCCGAGCCGGAACTGGAACCGGAGGCCGAGCCTGCCCCCGAGGCCGAGCCTGCCCCCGAGGTCGAAAGCGAGGTCGGGCCCGACAACGAGGTCGAGCCCGAACCGGAGCCCGAGTCGGAACTGGAGCCGGGCCCCGAGCCCGAGCCTGAGTTGGAACCGTCCAACGATCCGGTCGAGGCCGTGTTCGCGCAGCTGAAGGCCCAACGGGCCGATGAGCGCCCGGCCGAGCCCGAGGCGCCCGACGAGCCATCCTCGGAGACGGCCGACAGCCCCGACACCGATGTGCTCGACCGTCGCGACGCGGCCACCGACGAGCTCGAGCGCCAGC
>CAZCVS010000105.1:0-9089 GCA_964501845.1 uncultured Iamiaceae bacterium | reverse complement strand
CGAGGCGGATGCCACATCGGTCACCCAGACCTGGGACTGGCGCGAGGGCTGACCCACATCGGCTGATCGGCAAGTCGGGGCCCGTCAGGCGCTGCGGTCAGCGAGGGCGGCGGCCACGGCTTCGTAGAGCTCGTCGTGGACCTCGACGTTGGCAGCCCGGTCCGTCTGGATGCGCACGACCCGGCTCCCACCTGCGCCGATCGACGCGCGGAGCGCGTCGATCACGTCGCCGGCCCCTTCCGGCTTCACGGTCACGAGGCCGTGGGCGGCGGCGAGGACCGACAGGTCGACGCCGTGCGGGGTGCCGAAGAGCTGCTCGAACCGTTCGGCGGCGAGGACACCGGCTTGGGGCAGGAACGAGAAGATCCCGCCCCCGTCGTTGTCGACGACCACGATCGTGAGGTCGACCCCGCGGTCCGCGAGCCCGAGCAGAGCGTTCGAGTCGTGCAGGAGGGCGACGTCGCCGACGAGCACCGCGGTGGCAGCACCGGAGCCCCGCGCCGCGAGCGCGACCCCGACCGCCGTCGACACCACGCCGTCGATGCCGTTGGCCCCGCGGTTGGCCAGCACCCGCAGACTGGATCGGGGCGCCGCGAACCATTCGAGGTCGCGCACCGGCATCGACGACGACACCACGAGCGTGCTCCCCTCGGGCAGGGCATCCGCCACCGTGCGGGCGATGCCCGGCTCTGTGGGCTCCACGTGGCGGGCAAGCACCGCGTCGAACGCGTCCTGAGCCGCGGCGTCGGCATCGGCCCAGGCCTGAGACCAGTCGCCACCGGTCGAGGGGCCGCCGACGAGGTGGACCAGCGCCTGGCACGCCGCGGCCGCGTCGGCGTGGAGCACGTGAGCGGCCCGGTGCTCGGCATCGAACCACCTTCCGTACGGATCGATGGCGACCTCGACTGCACCGGAGCCGGCGATCCACTGCCCGAGCACCTTCGACGCGGGTGGCATCCCGAGGCGCAAGACGACGTCGGGAGCCAGGGCCTCGGCGGTCGGCGCGTGGCGCAGGATCGCATCGAACGCGCCGACGACACCAGGCGTGGGCGTGCGGCAGCCCGAGCGGGGGTCGGCCAGGACCGGCCAGCCGGTTGCGGCAGACAGGGCGTGCACGACGGCAGGGTCCCCAGCGCCCGCGCCGGCGACGATGACGCCCCGGTCAGCGTCGAGGAGCTCCTCCAGCCGGGCCGTGCCGAAGCGGTCGACGGCGGCACGACGGCCGATGGTGGTGTGCCAGGGTGCACCGTCGGAGCGGCCCGGGGGCAGCTCCCCCGCGATTCCGGCGAGCGGCTCGCGAAACGGCAGGTTCAGGTGGACGGGGCCGGGACCGGCGGGGCCGGTCGTCGCCTCGGCGACGGCACGCGCCGCGAGCGAGCGCCAGGCGCCGGACGCCGCGGCGTCGGGCACGCCCGGATCGGCGAACCACCGCACCGCGCCGCCGAACAGGTGGATCTGGTCGACGGTCTGCGGCGCCCCGACGTGGTGCAGCTCGGGTGGCCGATCGGCGGTGATCACGATCAGCGGCACCGATGCCTGGTGCGCCTCGACCACCGCGGGATGGAGCTCGACCGCGGCGGTGCCGCTGGTGGTGAGCACGAGCGCCGGCCGGCCGCTGGCCAGCCCGAGACCCAGAGTGATGAAGGCGCCCGCCCGCTCGTCGTGGTGGACGTGCACCGCGATCCGCTCCTCGGCCGCCAGGGCCAGCGCCATCGGGGTCGACCGGGACCCGGGGCACACCACCGCATCGGTCACCCCGCCGCGCACCCACTCGTCGACGAGCGTGGCGCAGAACGTGGCCTGGGTGTCCTGCGGTCGGAAGGCGTTGGTCACCCGCCCATCTGAGCACAGGGTGCGAGGATGCAGCGATGCCCGCTCACCGGATCGTCCTGCTCCACGGGTTCACCCAGACCGGCGCCAGCTGGCGCCCGGTCGCCGAGCGGCTCCCGACCTCCTGGGACGTGCAGGCCCCCGACCTGCCCGGCCACGGCACCGCCGGTGACCTCCAGCTCGACCTGGCCGCCAGCGCCGGACGCCTCGCCGAGCTCGTCGGCGACGAGCCGGCGATCGTCGTCGGCTACTCCATGGGCGGCCGCACCGCCCTGCGCCTCGCCCTCGACCATCCCGCCGCGATCGCCGGACTGGTCCTGATCGGCGCCACCGCCGGCATCGACGATCCCGTCGACCGCGCCGCTCGCCGTGCCGCCGACCACGCACTCGCCGACCGCATCGAGGCCGGCGGCGTCGAGGCCTTCCTCGACAGCTGGCTCGCCCAACCGCTGTTCGCCGGATTCCGGCCCGAACCCGACGACCTCGCCGCCCGCCGCGCCAACACGGCCACCGGGCTGGCCTCGTCGCTCCGGCACGCGGGGACCGGCACCATGGACCCGCCCTGGTGGGACGAGCTCGGGCGCATCGACATCCCGACGCTCGTCCTGTGGAGCAAGGCCGACACCAAGTTCGCCGCCCTCGGCCGCCGCCTGGCCCGCGGCGTCGGTCCGTCGGCCGAGACCACCTCACTTGCCGACGTCGGCCACGCCGCCCACCTCGAGGCCCCGGACGCCGTCGCCGCCCTCCTCACCGGCTGGACCCGCCGAACAACCCGAACCTCGTAGCTGGACCCGCCGAACAAACCGAACCTCGTAGCTGAGAGCACCCGTCTCGGAGCTGTGACCTACGAAGTTCGGGTGTTGGGTGGTCAGACGATGATCGAGAGCCCGATGGTGAACAAGACGCCGAACGCGAGCTGCGTCTTGCCGGTGTCGCCTAGGACCGGGATCAGCGCCGGCCCCCGGGCACCGGTGAGGACCGCGAGCACGGGCTGGCGGGCCACGAACACGGCGAGCAGGGCGATGGCTCCCACGGGCCGGCCGCCCAGGCCGGCCACCAACGGGACGAGCGCGAACGTGGCGGCCATCATCCCGGCGTAGAGGAACCGGGTCCGCTTGTCGCCGAGGCGCACGGCGAGCGTGCGCTTGCCGACCTCGGTGTCGCCGGGGATGTCGCGGAGGTTGTTCACCACCAGCAGCGCGGTCGCCAGGAGCCCGACCGGTAGCGAGGCGCCGAGCCCCAGCGCCGAGAGCGACCCGGTCTGCACGTACGCCGACCCGGCGGTGGCCACCACACCGAAGAACACGAACACGAACGCCTCACCCAGCCCGGCGTAGCCGTAGGGCCGCGGGCCGCCCGTGTAGAACCACCCCGCGGCGATGGCGGCCGCCCCGACCACGAACAGCTCCGGGCCGACCGCGAGGGCGAGAGCGGTGCCCACCAGGCCGGCGACGGCGAACGACAGCAGGGCCGCCTTCTTCACCGAGCTGGGCTTGGCGAGGCCCTGGCCGACCAGGCGCACCGGACCGACCCGCTTGTCGTCGGCATCGGTCCCCCGGATGCCGTCGCTGTAGTCGTTGGCGTAGTTGGTCGCGACCTGGAGGGCGACCGCCACCATCATCGCCGCCGCGGCGCGCCACCAGATCAGCCCGCCCGGCACCTCGCCGACCACACACGCGGTGCCGACGGCCACGGGGACCACGGCGGCGGGCAGCGTGCGAGGCCGAGCACCGGCCACCCAGATGTTCATGGCCCGAGTCTGGCCGCCCCACCCACCCGGTCCCGAACCCACCGCCCCCACCTGAACTTCGTAGGTGAGAGCGCCGAGATGGGATGTCTCAGCTACGAAGTTCGATCAGGTATCGGAACGGACCACGGACTTCGTAGGTGAGAGCGCCGAAAGGGGATGTATCAGCTACGAAGTTCGGCTGGGTGGTGGGTCTGCCAGGCTGGGCGGGTGCACCGGCTGATCGCGCTCGACCTGCCTGGTGGACCTGGGTTCGTGGCGGCGCTGCGGCGGTGCTGGGACCGCCAGGACGCCGTGATCGTGCTCGACCCACGTCTGCCGGCGGCGACCCGCGACGCCCTGGTCGCCGTCGCCCGACCGCACGCAGCGGTCACCGGACCCGGCGCCGACCCGATCCCGCTCGACCCGGCCGCACCGCTGGTCGAGCCCGGCGACGCCCTCATCGTCGCCACCAGCGGGTCGACCGGCGCGCCGAAGGTGCTCGTCCACACCCACGACTCCCTGCTTGCCCACGCCACCGCCGTCCACCAGCACCTGGCCGTCGACGCGGCCCGCGACCGCTGGCTGGCCACGCTGCCGCTCAACCACCTCGGCGGGTTCGGCGTCGTCGCCCGCTCGGTGCTCACCGGCACCCCCGTCGACGTCGAGCCGTCCTTCGATGCCGAGACCGTCGCGGCGGCGCCCGACCGCTACGGGACCACCCTCGTCTCGCTCGTCGCCACCGCCCTCGACCGCGTCGATCCGGCGCCGTTCCGCTGGGTCGTGCTCGGAGGGTCCGCCGACCCGGCGGCACGCCCGCCGAACGTGGTGCGGACCTACGGGCTGACCGAGACCGGCGGCGGGGTCGTGTACGAGGGCGCGGCGCTTCCCGGCGTCGAAGTGCGCATCGACGCGGACGGACAGATCCTGCTGCGCAGCACCACCATCGCCCGCGGGCGGAGGGCCGCCGACGGCACGACCGTCCCGCTCGTCGACGCCGACGGCTGGCTGGCCACCGGCGACCTCGGCCACTGGGGCGATGATGGCCGCCTCCAGGTGGAGGGCCGGGCCGACGACCTCATCGTCACGGGTGGCGAGAACGTCTGGCCCGGCCCCGTCGAAGACGCCCTCCGCGGCCACCCGGCCGTCGCCGACGTCCTGGTCGTCGGCGAGCCCGACCCCGAGTGGGGCCAGCGGGTGGTCGCGGTCGTGGTCCCGAGCGACCGCACGGCGCCGCCCACGCTCGAGGTCTTGCGCGCCCACGCCAAGACCGCCCTGCCCGCCTACGCCGCACCCCGGGAGCTCCGGCTGGCGGCCGAGATCCCCCGCACCTCCCTCGGCAAGGTCGTCCGACGATGACCGCGCTGGCTCCCAGTGTCCCGCTGCCTGCGGGCCCACCCGCCGGTCGCCCTGCGCTGTGGCACCGCGCCCCGGGCTGGGTCTTCCACGGGGTCACCGCCATCGGCGCGGCGGGGCTCCTCTGGTCAGCCTCCTACCCCTACGGCAGCATGCTCCTCGGCATCGTGTTCGCGTGGTGGATCCTGGCCTGCGCCGCGGTGTGGCTGGTCCGGCTCATCGCCTACGTCGCCGGGCGCAAGCAGCCCTCGGGCCGGCCCTGGCCGTTCCTGATCGCCCCGGTCGGTGGCATCCTCGTGCTCGCGATCGGCCTCACCAGCCTCCCGCTCCACGCCCGCTGGACCGCGAGCCGAGGCGCGTTCGATGCCCGGGCCGACGCCCTCGTCGTGCAGGCCGAGCGCGCCGACGCCGATCCCGGCGACATCCTCCTGCGCGACGACCGGGTGGCGCTCTACACCGTCGACTTCGCCCACGTGGACGAGCACGGCAATGCGTTCTTCTCCATCGCCGGCAGCGGGTTCATCGACAGAGGTGGGTTCGCCCGGTTCGCCGACGAGCCGCCGGCGGACACCACCGGAGACCGGTTCGAGCACCTCGGGGGCGACTGGTACCTCTGGTTCGACCGCTTCTGAGCCTTCGGCGCCTAGTAGGGGTGGGCGATGTAGTCGTGCATCGCCTTCGTCTCGTGCTCGAGGGTGGCGATGTGGTGCTTCACGACGTCGCCGATGCTGACGAGCCCGGCGAGGGACCCGTCGACGAGCACCGGTATGTGGCGGACCCGCCGGTCGGTCATCGTCGACATGAGCTCCTCGACGGTGGTGTCGGGCTCGCACGTGACCACCTCCGACGTCATGAGCGACGCCGCGGTGGCGGCGAGCGTCGCGTCGTCGGGGCGAGCCAGGGCGCGGACGATGTCGCGCTCGGACAGCACCCCGGCGATGGACGCGCCGTCCCCGGTCACGACCACCGCACCGATGCGGTGCTCGGTCATGACGATGGCCACCTCGGCGATGGTGGCCTCGGGGCGCACCGTCACCACCTCGGTGCCCTTGGTCTGCAACAGCACGCTGACCTGCATGGCGACCTCCTCGGTCGAGTCGTCACCTCCATGGAACCACAGATCCGACCGCAACGTGACCGCGGTCACCGTGAATCGAGGCGTCGGTTCGGTGCACAATGGCCTCATCGGTGCCGATGGGCACCAGCGGCGCCCCCGGCCGTGTGCACCTGACCGAACGACCTGCGGAGCCGTCTCCACCATGTCCACGCCACCTCGCCGCCTCGCCGCCGCCATCGTCTTGGCGGTGGCCGCGCTTGCTTCACCCGGCCACACGCCGCTCGCCCCGTCGCCCGCCGCCGCGGCTACCACGAGCCTCACGCTGCAGGGCACCCTCAACCACACGCTCACCAGTTGGTCCCCCGGGGCCGGCCCGCGGGAGTCGTTCTCGAGCCCGGCCGTCGCCGACATCACCGGCGACACCACCCCCGAGATCGTCGTTGCCAGCATGGATGGCACCGTCGAGGCCTTCCGGGCCACCGACCGGGTCCGCATCTGGAGCCGGAACCTCGGTCGCACCGCCATCCAGTCGTCGCCCACCATCTCCGAGCTGAGCGGCGACGGCAAGCCCGACGTGGTCGTCGGCACCATGGACGGCCGCGTGGTGATGCTCGACGGACCTACGGGCCGGGTCCTGCGCACGTTCCGCCAGGGCGCGCCGCAGCACTGCCCCGCTGGCCGCGACTGCCGCCCCGACGGGTTCTTCGCCTCACCGGCGGTGGCCGACATCAACGGCGACGGCATCAAGGACATCATCGCCCCGAGCTACGACCACTCCGTCTACGCCTGGTCCAAGACCGGCGGGCTGCTGTGGCGCCGCTTCCTCGAGGACACCCTCTGGTCCAGCCCCGTGGTCGCCGACATCGACCGCGACAACAAGCCCGAGATCATCCTGGGTGGCGACATCTACGCCGGCAACAACCTCGGCAAGCCGGCTGGCGGCCTGGTGTGGGTGCTCAAGCGCGACGGCTCGACCTACGGCGGCTACCCGCGCTCGACGCCGGGCCAGACCGTGTGGTCCTCTCCCGCGGTGGCGGACATCAACGGCGACAAGCTGGCCGACATCATCGTCGGCACCGGCGCCAACTGGGGCGAGCCCGCAGGTCGCCGAGTCGACGCCTTCACCGCCAAGACCCGGGCCAACCTCCCCGGCTGGCCGGTCAGCGTCGACGGGCGCGTGGTCGCATCACCGGCCATCGGCGACGTCAACGGCGACGGCAAGCTCGATGTCACCTTCGCGTCCGACGGGGGCTGGGTCTACGCCTACACCCACACCGGCCGCCGGTTGTGGCGCCAGTGCAACGCCACCACCGCGTCGAGCTGCAAGACGGGCTACAGCACCAAGGGCGGCACGGTGATCGCCGACATCGACGCCGACGGCGTGCAGGAGGTCGTGTCCACGCTCGACAAGGACATCCGCGTGTTCAACGGTCCCAACGGCGCCGTCGAGGCCACGTACCGGATGGCCCACCCAGCCACCGGACCGCTCGGCTCCTCTCCGGCCGTCGCCGAGGTCAACGGGAAGGCGGTCATCGTCCAGTCGTCCGTGTACCGCTCCAACGGCCACGGCGGCAACCCCCGGGCCGGCGACGTCACCAAGGTGTACGTGCTGACCACGGGTCACGGCCTGTGCCGCAGCGACTGGCCGCAGTTCCACCGCGATGCCGGCCGCACCGGGGTGTGGAGGGGCGGCCACGACGCCTGGATCCCGTTCAACTGCCCGGCCAGCTTCGTTCGCCAGCAGTACCGGGACTTCCTCGACCGGACGCCCGACGCCGCCGGCACCACCTACTGGACGAGCCGCCTGCACAAGGGCACCACGGGCAGCAGCGTGATCCGCTCGTTCATCGGATCCAACGAGTTCGGCAAGGTCGTCTCGCCGGTCGTGCGCTCGTACCTCTCGGTGCACGGGACCTACCCGCCCACGAAGGCCACCGTGACCGATGCGGTCGCTGCCCTCCGGCGCGGGACGACGCCCGCGCAGATCGCGGACCAGTTCGCGCAGGACCCGAAGATCACCGCCCTCACCGATGCGCAGTTCGTCACCCGCACCTACCAGTTCGTCTACAAGCGCAACCCGTCGGCCGCCGAGCGGACGGCCGACGTGAAGAAGCTCCAGGCCGGCACGTCCCGCGGGACGCTGGCCAGCGGCTACGCCGAGGGTGCCACCGGCTCCAGCCGGCTGTCGACCGAGGTCACGGTGGCGATGGTCTACCTCGGCATGCTGGGCCGTTCGCCCGACGCGAGCGGCTGGAAGTACTGGGTCCCCAAGGCCCGCGCCACCAACACCGATGCGCTCGTCACGGGGTTCCAGCGCTCCAGCGAGTACCGGAACCGGGTGCTGTAGGCCGCGACTCGCCGGGTCAGCCGACGCGTCAGCCAGCAGGGGCGGGCTCGGCCTCCGGCGGGACCACGGGCGCGCCCGGCGTCCGGACCTGGGCGCCGGGCGCCGGCTCCAACCAGACCGCAGCCCCCTCCGCGAGGTCGATCGAGCGCGCCTCGGCCCGCGTGAGCGTCACCGTGGTGACCTCGTCGGCCGCGGCCACGTCGGCCCGCACCTCGAACCCGATGCGCACGAGGCGCGTCACGGTGCCCGCCTGGGCGCCAGGGACCTCCGACGTCCGGATGTCGATGTCGTGGGGCCGGATCAGCTGGCCCTGCAGCGTCGTCACCGGGCCGAGGAAGCTCATGACGAAGTCGCTCTCGGGCTCGTCGTAGAGCGAGTCCGGCGTGCCGATCTGCTCCACCCGGCCGTCGTTGATCACCACGATCTCGTCGGCGACCTCGAGGGCCTCCTCCTGGTCGTGGGTCACGAACACCGTGGTGACGTGGACCTCGTCGTGGAGCCGGCGCAGCCAGTCCCGCAGCTCCTTGCGCACCTTGGCATCGAGGGCCCCGAACGGCTCGTCGAGCAGCAGCACCGTGGGCTCCACCGCCAGGGCCCGGGCCAGGGCCATGCGCTGGCGCTGGCCGCCGGAGAGCTGGGCCGGCAGACGGTCGCCGAACTGTCCGAGGTGGACGAGGTCGAGCAGCTCCGCCACCCGCGCCTTGATCTCGTCCTTGGGCCGCTTGCGGATCTCCAGCCCGAACGCCACGTTGCGGGCCACGCTGAGGTGCTTG
>CAZCVS010000104.1:0-9146 GCA_964501845.1 uncultured Iamiaceae bacterium | reverse complement strand
CGTTGGAGCAGGAGCCACACCACCCAACGGAGCACCCATGGCCACCATCGACCTCACCGAGGCAACCTTCCCCGAGACCATCGCCGCCGAGGGCACCGTCCTCGTGGACTGGTGGGCGTCGTGGTGCGGACCGTGCCGGGCGTTCGCCCCCACCTTCGAGGCGGCCGCGGAGAAGCACCCCGGCGTGACGTTCGCCAAGGTCGACACCGAGGCGGAGCAGGCGCTTGCGGGAGCGGCCGACATCCAGTCGATCCCGACGCTGATGGTGTTCCGCGACGGCATCTTGCTGTTCCGCCAGTCCGGTGCCCTGCCCGCCGCCACGCTCGACGATCTCGTGAGCCAGGTGCAGGAGCTGAACATGGACGAGGTGCGGGCGGAGATCGCCGCCCACCAGGCCGAGGCCACGTCAGCCGGCTGATCCTTCGGCCGCGGCCTCGCCTGGCGCCGGCCGCCGCCCTTGGGCAAGCAGCGAGGTGAGCCGGGCTCCCAACTCGGCATCGGCCCGGGCCTGCAGGGCGCGAGCCAGCTCGGCCTCGACCACGATCGTGGCGAGCGGCCGGATGCGGGCCATCTGGTCGGCCAGCTCGGGCACCTTGGCCGGTTCGGGCATCCCGTCGACGAGGTGCGGCTCGAAGATGTTGGCGACCACCAGGCGGACGAACCGCTCGGCCATGGCCTCGACGTCGGCGCGGATCCGGCGCAGCTCGGCGAAGAGCTCCGGGAACGGCACCCCGGCGCGGTTGAGCTCGACCCCTGCCCGCAGCAGCCGGGGGCTGGGCACCCGCAGCTGGTCGCCGTCGATCTCGACGAGCCCCAGGAGCAGGGCGTCGGATGCTGCCGACGGATTGCCGATGGCCAGGCCGTAGCGCTCGGCGATCTCCTCGGGGCTGCCGGCGTCGGCCGCCTCGTCGCTGAACGGACCGGCCAGGCCCTGGCTGAACCCCAACAGGTCGCCCAGGTTGCGGCCCTCGTCCCACCCGTCGAGCAGCTCGGCGATGTTCGCGAGGGTGAAACCCCGCTCGAGCAGGGAGCCGATGAGCCGGAGGCGGACCAGGTGGCCCTCGGCGTACCAGGCGACGCGCCCCTCGCGCCGGGGCGGGGCCAGCAGCCCGCGGTCTTGGTAGGCCCGCACGTTGCGCACGGTGGTGCCGGCCTCCCGGGCGAGGTCGTCGATGCGCAGCTCGCGCTCGCCTTCGGGCCCGACGGCCCGCAAGCCCGGGGCGGTGCCGTCGATCATGCCGCGTCCCGACCGGCGGCCTGCGCGGCGGGTGACGCGGCGAGGTAGGCGAGGGCCCGGGCCGTGTCGCCGTGCGCGTCGGGGTGGTACGAGCGGCGGAGGTAGTCGGGCATGGTCCCGTAGATCGCCCGGATCGCGGGCAGGCGGTCCTGGCGGACCGCTCGCCAGTAGCCCCGCCACGTGGCCTTTCCCGGCTGAGACGGGTCGTGGGCGAGGAAGAACCGCGTGCCCTGGATCCACAGGAACGCCAGCGCGAGCGCGGAGACGATCATCGTCTCCACCCGGCGTACGTAGGAGCCCGACACGTGCTGGAACAGGTCGAACGCCACGCTGCGGTGCTCGACCTCCTCTGCGCCGTGCCAGCGCAAGAGGTCGAGCATCGTGGGGTCGGCACCGGCGTCATCGAGCGCCGGCGAGTCCAGGACCCACATGCCCAGCACCGCGGTGTAGTGCTCGATGGCCGCGATGATGGCCAGGCGCTGCTTGAGCCAGGCCCGCCGGAGCCAGTCGGGCGGCGTCCGGCCGAACGGCTCGTCACCGAGGAGCTTGTCGAAGAGCCAGTCGACGCGGCGGGTGTACGGCGTCGGGTCCAGTCCCTGGGCCGAGAGGTGGGCGAGCACGCCGCCGTGCGCTCGAGCGTGCACCGCCTCTTGCCCCATGAAGCCCTTCACGTCGGACCGCAGCTGCTCGTCGGCGATGAGCGGAAGTGCCTGGCGGTAGACGTGCACGAACCACTTCTCGCCGGCCGGGAGCAGGAGGTGCAACACGTTGATGGTGTGGGTGGTCTGCGGGTCGCCGGGGACCCAGTGCAACGGGGTGTCGGTCCAGTCGAAGCGGACGCGGCGCGGGACGATGGCGGTCACGGCAGGTTCCCTTCCGAACCGGGTGCGGGGACCGACGGGGTGAGGTCGATGCGGGCGAGCGCCCGGCGCAGGCGCGGGGTGAACCGCTGAGCGAACAGGCCGAGCCGGGCCTCGATGGCAACGGGCACGAGCGGCCGATCGCCGTCGACGGCTCGCAGCACGGCATCGGCCACGGCATCGGGGGTGACGCGACGGCGCTTGTACATGCGGTCGGCCGATCGGCGGCGGGCATCCTGCTCGGCGTCGGTGACACCCACGTAGCGGGTGGCGGTGGCGATGCCGGTGTCGACGAACCCGGGGCAGATGGCGCTGACGCCGATGCCGTCGGACGCCAGCTCCGCCCGGAGGCACTCCGTCAGCATCAGGACCGCGGCCTTCGAGGTGGCATAGGCCGGGAGCGTCCGTGACGGCGTGTATGCCGCCGCCGAGGCGATGTTGACGATGTGGCCGATGCGGCCCTCGTCGACCATGAGCCGTCCGAACGACCGCGAGCCCCGGATCACACCGCGGAGGTTGACGTCGAGCAGCAGGTCCCAGTCCTCCTCGGTGGTGTCGAGGAAGCTCCCGGCCATGCCCAACCCGGCGTTGTTGACGACGATGGACGGCGCCCCGTGCTCCACCCCGATCGCTGCTGCGAGCTGGTCGAACGCGGCGCCGTCGGTGACATCGAGGACGTGGGACTCGGCGGTGGCGCCCAGCTGGCGACAGAGCTCCGCCGTCCGCGCCGCGGTGTCGGCCCGCAGGTCGGTGGCGATGATGTGGGCGCCGCGCCCGGCGAAGGCGAGGCACACCGAACGGCCGATGCCTGACCCGGCGCCGGTCACCACCACGACGTCACCATCGGGTGCCGGCTCCGGCAGACGGTCCGCCTCCACCGCGGCGACGTGCTCCGCCACGAGCCGGGCCACGAGGTCGGGCTTCGACCGGGGGATCCAGTGGCCGCCGCCGACCTCGCGGCGCACCAGGTTCGGGGCGACCGCCTCCATCCCGCGCAGCAGGCCCGGGGTCACGTACCGGTCCCCGACGGGGACGATCAGCTGGACCGGGACCTCGGTGGCGGGCGGGACCTCGGGCGCCTTCCGGCCGTACATGTTCGCCCGGTAGAGCTCCACGCCCCGCGCGCCGTTGTCTGCCAGGTGGGGGCCGGGCCAGACCGCGTCGACCACGGCACCTTCGGCCCGGGAGACGACGAGCGGCCAGCGGGAGGCGAGCGGACCCCGCCACACCTTGGGGGCCAGCGAGGTCCGGAAGGCGGCGATGTACCACGACCGCACCGCCTGGCGACGGGCCCGGCCCCAGCGGCCAGCGCCCGGGATGCGGTGGGCGCGGATCCACGCCGCGACGTGATCGAGCCCCGGACCGGAGATGGAGGTAAAGCTGGCGAACCGCTTCCCCACCTCGGGATCGGTGACCGCGGACCAGGACTGGATGGACCCCCAGTCGTGGCCCACCAGGTGGACGGGCCGGTCCGGCGAGGTGGCCGCGATGACCGCGTCGAGGTCCGCGACGAGCGCCTCGATCGCGTACCCGGCCCGGTTGTCTGGCACCTCGGACTCGCCTGCGCCGCGCACGTCGTAGGTGACGACGTGGTGATCGACGGCGAGGCGCTCGGCGACGAGGCTCCACACGCCGTGGTCGTCGGGGTAGCCGTGGACGAGCACGACGGTCGGGTCGCTCGTGCTCCCCTGCTCCTGGACTGCGAGCGACAGCCCGCCGAAGCCGGCGACGCGGCTCGTCCGCACCTCCGGGACGGGCGGGCGCAGCTGGTCGCCGCTTCGAGGAGGAGGGTCGGTCGAAATCGTCACCATCGCTAACTGTGCCATTGCACACTGACACGGTCAACCCACGGCTCGACGGCCGAATCCAGACCGATGGGTTGACAACCTCTCAGGGTGTGTTAGGCATTCCTAACAACAGGACGAGGACCCGAGGACCCCAGGAACCAATGACGCCCGAACCGAACGTCCCCACCGAGCCGCTCAGCCCCTTCCAGGGAGGCGCCGCCGCCCACCCGGCTCGCCAGGCGTGGCTGCTCGACCAGCTCGAGCAGTGGTTCGCCAGCGACCTGCCCGACGGACGGGACCGACGGCGCATCGTGGCCCAGGCCCTCCGCTCGGCGACCGAGGACGCCCACCGCTGGCTCGATGAGCGCCTCCCCTGCGACCACCTCCTGCGGGTCGACCTCCACCTCTGCAACAAGTCGGGTCCCCGCCATTCCGTCTTCCCCAGCCTGCCGACACCGCTCGGCCTTCTGCTGATCTGCCTCGACCAGTGCCAGCTCGGCGACGAGGTCGTCCTGGTGCAAGAGCTCGCCAAGGCGGGCCGGGTGGAGGCCCGGGCCACCTGGCCCTTCGGGATGGACGAAGCGGAGAAGCTGACCCGACCCGTCCGAGTCCCGGTGGGCGCCCACCAGGCCTGAGCGCCCACCCACCGATCTCCGAGCCGCAGCAACTCCGACACGGGAGGCAGCCGCTCGGACCGGGCGGGTGTCGGGACCCGGTTCCCCCGACACCCGCCCCAACATCGACCCGGCGCACGGCGTGCCGGCCACCGATCTCCAGGCCGCAGCAACTCCGACACGGGAGGCAGCCGCTTGGAACGGGTGGGTGTCGGGACCCGGTTCCCCCGACACCCACCCCACACCTCGCACCCACCGCCCGGGTGCCGACGGCGGTACGGTCGGCGGACCTGACCGTGGAGGAACCGTGGCCATCGACCGCACCAAGCTCGCTGAGCACCTCGACGCCGAGCGCACCGCGTTCGCCGAGGCCCGACCGGCCTCGCGCTCCGCCGCCGACGAAGCCGCCGCGCACCTCATCGCCGGCGTGCCGATGACGTGGATGGCCAAGTGGGCCGGCGGCTTCCCGATGTTCCTCGCCGAGGCACGGGGCAGCCGGGTGACCGACATCGACGGCCACACCTACATCGACTTCGCCCTCGGGGACACGGGCGCCATGGCCGGGCACTCCCCCGCGCCGACCACCGCCGCGATCGCCCGCCAGGTCACCGAGGTCGGAGGGATCACGGCCATGCTCCCGACCACCGACGCGGCGTGGGTGGCCGGTGAGCTCACCCGCCGGTTCGCCGTCCCCCACTGGTCCTTCGCCCTCACGGCTACCGACGCCAACCGCTGGGCGCTGCGCCTCGCCCGCCTCGTGACCGGGCGCCCGATGGTCGCCTGCTTCGCGTACAGCTACCACGGCACCGTCGACGAGACGTTCGCTGTTCGCGCCGCGGACGGCTCGACCGTTGCCAGGGTCGGCAACGTCGGTCCGGCGGTGCCCCCGTCCCAGACCACGCGGGCTGTGGAGTGGAACGACCTCGCCTCGGTCGAAGCCGCCCTGGCCCCCGGCGACGTCGCCGTGCTCATCACCGAGCCGGCGCTGACCAACATCGGCATCGTCTTGCCCGAGCCCGGGTTCCTCGACGACCTCCGCGAGGTCTGCGACCGGACGGGCACGCTGCTGCTCATCGACGAGACCCACACGCTGTCGGCAGGTCCCGGCGGCTGCACCCAGGCGTGGGGGCTGCGTCCCGACATCATCACGCTCGGCAAGTCGTTCGCCGGCGGCATCCCGATCGGCGCCTACGGGCTGTCCGCCGACGTGGCCCACCGGCTGCACGACGCGGTGGTGGGCGGCGATGCCGACCTCGTCGACGTCGGAGGTGTGGGCGGCACGCTGGCGGGCAACGCCCTGTCGCTCGCTGCCGCCCGGGCCACCCTGGGCGAGGTCCTCACCGACGAGGCCTTCGTCGGGATGATCGAGCTGGCCACCGTCTTCACCGAGGGCGTCCAAGCCACGCTCGACCGCCACCACTTGCCGTGGTCAGTGGTGCAACTCGGCGCCCGATCGGAGTACCGCTTCGCCCGCCCGGCACCCCGCACCGGCACCGAGTCGGCCGCCGCTGGCGACGACGAGGTCGAGGAGTACCTGCACGTCGCCCTGGCCAACCGCGGGATCCTCATCACCCCGTTCCACAACATGGCGCTCATGGCCCCGAGCACCACCCGAGCCGACGTCGGCGCCCACACCGCCGCCTTCGCCGAGGTCGTCGCCGCCATCTGCTGACGATCGTCGGCATCGCACGGCTCCGACGGACCGGGTTCGTGCATCACGTCACGGGAGACGGCACCGTTCCTGTTCCCGAGAACCGTGGGACTCGTTCGGGAGAAGAATGGAACCCTCGGGGTGGACTGGGCATAGAGGGGTCATCCACCTGCCCGGCGAGGAGCCCGCGATGACCGAAGCCGACGACGTCGACCTGTGGCGGCGCATCCGCGCTGACGACGCCGACGCGTTCGGTCTGCTGTTCGAGCGCCACGGGCCCCGCATCCACGGGTACGTCCTGCGGCGCACGGGTGACCCGCAGACGGCCGAGGACATCGTCGCCGTCGTGTTCCTGGAGGCCTGGCGGCAGCGCTCGACCGTCGAGCTCCGCCAGCACTCGGCCCTGCCGTGGCTCTACGGGGTGGCCGCCAACGTGCTCCGCCACCAGCACCGCAGCCGCCGTCGCCACCAGACCGCGCTCGACCGCCTCGCCCACATGCCGCCCCGCTCGCCGGCACTGGTGGAGCGCCAGGCCCAAGCCGCCCAGGAGGCGGCGCGGGTGCTCGAGCAGGTCCGGGCGCTGCCCCGCCGTGAGCGCGACGTGCTCGTGCTGTCCGTGTGGGAGGGCCTCTCGCACGCCGAGATCGCCGTCGCCCTCGGCACGACCATCGGGACCGTGAAGTCCCGCCTCTCCCGGGCCCGTGCCCGCCTCGACCCCGACCGCCTGCCGGTCGCGCCGGTCGATCCGCCCCCGCCCGCCCCAGCCGCCGCACCACCTGCACCCAGCGTGCTCACCCTGAAGGAGTCCTGACCATGGACCAGCACCGCACCACCACCCTCCAACCGACCCTCGACCCCCAGCGCACCGACCAGCTCCGCACCTTCCTCACCGTCGAGGCCGCGGCCGATGCCGCCTCCACACCGACCCGGTCGCCGCACCGCGGCCGACGGCGGCTGGCCGGCGGCATCGCCGCCGCGATGGTCCTCGGCGGCGGCCTGTTCGCCGCGGCCGCCATCGCCGGTGGGCCGAGCTCTGGACCGGCGTCGGTCCAGACCGCCAACGCCGTCGCCATCGAGCAGTCGGCCCCGGGCTGGACGAAGATTTCGATCGCGGACATCGACGCCGACCCCGACGCGGTGGTGGCCGAGCTCCAAGCCGCGGGCATCGACGCCCGTCGTGAGTCGCTGGCCGTGCAGCGCGACGCCGAGGGAGGCGTCACGCTCAACTCGTTCGACGACTCCGTTCCTACCGACGGCGGGTTCACCATGGTCGGCATCGCGGAGGCTGGCAACCAGGGGCTGGCCGGCCTCACCGTCTCAGGCCCCGATGCCATGCACTCGCCGATCATCGAGGACCTCCCTGAGGACGCCGAAGCCTCGATCAGCACCAGGTTCGGCACCGACGGCTCGATCGAGATCCGCCACGACGCCGACGTCACGATCATCGTCCTCACCGAGGATTGAGCCCGCCTGGCGATGACCCGGTCGCCACCGCCCTCCTGCATGGCTTCCTTGGCAGACACACCATCGTCGTCACCGGCCTCGTCCTGCAGGAGGTGCTCCAAGGCCTCTCGGGGGCTCGAGCCCGACCGGAGATCATCCGTCGGTTCCGCTACCTCGAATCGCTCGTGCCCACGCTCGACGACCACGTCGCGGCCGCCGACGTTCGAACCGTCTGTCGACGACGTGGGGTGCAGGTCGACACCGTCGACGCGCTGCTGGCCGCGCTGTGCTTGCGTCGCGGCCTCACGCTGCTCACCGCCGACCAGGACTTCACCCACATCGCCGGAGTGGTGGACCTCAAGATCTGGGAGCCGTCTGCCGCATAGGTGCCCGCTGCACGCGAGGAGGCAAGCACCTCACCGATCTGGACGCGGTGAGCTGCACCGCGCCGACGTCCCGATCAGCTGGGGAGGCGGAGCTCCAGCTCGACCTCGTGGTGCACCGGGATGCCGTGGTCGCCGACGAGCGGGATCTGCGGCTCCACCGCACGGGAGCGGTCGGTGCCGCCCACGTGGACGGCGACCAGCTGCCACCCCCGCCGCTGGTAGAAGCGCAGGGCGGCGAGGTTGTCGTTGTTGGTGACCAGCCAGAGACGGTGGACGCCGAGCCGCCGGGCCTCGGCCCGCACGGCGCGCAGCAGGGCGGCGCCGATGCCTCGCTCCCGCACCCACGCCTCGATCCCCACGACCTCGATCTCGCCGGTCGCCGGGTCGTGGCGCCAGGTGAGCAGGCCGGCCGGCTCGCTGTCGACCTCGGCCACCAGCGCCGGCAGCTCGTCGAGGTCCACCAGCTCCCCGAGCCGCGCCACGACGGCCCCCCACTCGCTCTCGGGCAGGGCGGACCGGTCGAGCGTTCCCGGATCGACCGACCGGACCGCCACCCCGTCGCCCGACGTGGCCTCCGGCCGGGTGGGGGCGACCATCGTCAGGTGGATCCCGTCGTCCTCGTACTGGACGCCCACGAACCCCTCGTCCTCGTAGACCCGGACCGCCGGCGCGTTCGTCACCCGCACGCTGAGGCTCAGCCGCGCGACGCCGTCGACATGGGCACGAGCGAGGAGCCCGGCGATCAGCTGGTGGCCCAGGCCCCGGCCCCGAGCGGCCTCGGTGCAGGCGATGGCGATCTCCGGCGTGGCCTCGTCGATGAACCCGTAACCGGGCGCGTCCGCCGGGTACGCGCGGTACCACGCGGCGCCGAGCCGATCGCCCGTGTCGTCATCGACGGCAACGAGCCCGACATCGCCGGGGCGGCCCCACCCCGCGACGTAGCGGGAGAGGTGCTCATCCGCCTCCAGCGCCTCACGGGGCTTCGGCACTCCCTCCGGCTCGCTGGCGTGCCCGAGCATGGCCCAGAGGAAGTCGACATCGTCAGCGGTCGCGAGGCGCAGCACAGTGGCGAGCCTGTCACGTCCTCCCACCCGCGCCCTCAGAACTTCCGGCGCCGAGCGACCCGGAGCGAGCCGATCGCGTCCGGCGTAGGGTCCGCGGCCATGGC
>CAZCVS010000103.1:0-9203 GCA_964501845.1 uncultured Iamiaceae bacterium | reverse complement strand
CGACTGGCCGTGGCGCAGTTTGGTAGCGCACCGCGTTTGGGACGCGGGGGCCGTGAGTTCAAATCTCACCGGCCAGACCGGGGGGTTGTCGACACAACCCACCTCGCAATGACGACAGAACCCACCGCGAACGATGGGGGAGGTCACGAAGAAGGGCCGCCGGAGTGATCCAGCGGCCCTTCCTCGTGTTCTGCGGTGCCGAGTCGCCAGGCTCGGGTGGAGGTCGCATCGAACGATCGCGCCGATTCGGCATGATCGTGCCGAACCTGGGCGCTCGACCGCCCGCCCGGCCTCAGCGGCGGTTGGCGACGTCGAGCTTCTTCTGGATGGCGGCGCTCAGGCCGGGGGCGACGGTGGCCAGGGTCGAGGCGAGGCGCAGCTCGACGGGGGCGACGAAGACCTCGGTCGGGTTCTGGGTGATGGCGGTGACCACGCCGTCGGCGACGTCCTGCGGGGCCTTGGTGCGGACACCCTGGGGCAGGTCGATGCCGCCGTTGTGGAACATGCCGGCGTCGCGGATGAACCCGGGCGCCACGAGCGAGCAGCCGACGCCGGTGCCTTCGAGCTCCTGGTGGAAGGAGAGGGCGAAGCCGCGGAGCCCGAACTTGGTGGCGTTGTACATGCGGGTGCCGGGGCTGGCGGCCAGGCCGGCGAGCGAGCCGACGAGCACGATCTGGCCGGCCTCGCCGGCCGCGATGCGGGCCTTGGCGTAGGCATGGGACAACACGATGGGCGCGCGGAGGTTGACGTCGATCGAGAAGTCGATGCCGTCTTCGGTCAAGTCGTCGAACGGCGGGTCCTCGCCCACGCCGGCGTTGGCCACCAACACGTCGCAGGAGGCGGCGCGGGCGGCGACGCGCTCCACGTCGGCGCGGTCGGTCAGGTCGGCCACGACCACCTCGGCGTCGAGCTCCGCGGCGAGGGCGTCGAGCAGCTCCACGTTGCGGGCCGACAGCACGAGCGATGCGCCCCGGGCCTTGAGATCGCGTGCGATGGCGGCGCCCAGCCCGCCGCTGGCACCGGTGACGAGGATGGTCGAGCCCTGGATCTGCATGGGGTGCGACCGTAGACGCGGCGGGTGGGGCCGGGTCTGCCTGTGACCGATGACCCGCAGCCCGGCCATCGCTCGCAGCGTTGGGAGTGGGGATCAGCCGCGGTGTGGACGATGATGGGAGCGATGGCCCGACCGATCGATGTCGACGACGTGCTGCGGCCCAAGCCGGAGTGGCCCACGCTGCTGTGGCGGGGTCTCGTGAAGCACTGCCCCCGGTGCGGCGGCGGCCACCTCTACCGCAGCTGGTTCCGGATGAAGGAACGGTGCCCCACGTGCGGGTACCTGTTCGAGCGCGAGCCCGGGTTCTTCGTCGGCGCCTACCTCATCAACTTCGCCATCGTCGAAGGCTTCCTCTTCTTGATGCTGATGGGCTTCATCGCCTGGAAGGACCAGAACCCCGACGCCGGCATGGCCCTCGCCATCGTCATCGGCCTGTTCATCGGACTCGTCGGACCGGTGATCTTCTACCCCTACTCCCGCACGATCTGGTCCGCGCTCGACCTGTTGATGACACCGATGGAGATGGACGAGATCGTGGCCGCCAACGATGCGGTCACCGTCCCCGACGACGCAGACGCCGCCCCGGACACCGATCCCGACACGAGTCCCGACGATCGGCTCTGACCGGAGGATCGGGGCGCCACCCCGTACCCTTGGCCGCGCTGTGGACGAGCCAACGCCGATCGCGCCGGAAGCGCAGGACCCGTGCCCCCACTGCGGGCAGCCGGTGGGCGATGCCTGGCTGGTGTGCGCCTGGTGCGGAACGCAGATCGCCGCGCCGGCCGAGCTGCCGGTGGGGGCGACGCTCGCCGATGGCCGCTACCAGGTCATCGGGATCATCGGGCGAGGCGGCTTCGGCATCACCTACGAGGCCGGCGACACCCGCCTGAAGCGCCGGGTGGCGGTGAAGGAGCTGTTCCCCGAATCCGCGGTGCGCCACGGCTCGATGGTGCTGACCCCGCCGCAGGCCCGAGCATCGTTCCGGGCCGCCCGGGACCGGTTCCTCCGGGAGGCCCGAGTGCTGGCCCGGTTCACCCATCCCGGCATCGTCCGCGTGTACGAGGTGTTCGAAGCCCACGGCACCGCCTACCTGGTCATGGAGCGGCTCAGCGGCCGGACGCTCGTCGACGTGCTGCGGGCCCGCAACCAGCCCTTCACCGAGGCCGAGGTGCTCGACGTCGCCGGCCGGGTCGCCACCGCCCTGCGCCCCGTGCACGCGGCCGGCGTGCTGCACCGCGACGTCAACCCGTCGAACGTGATGCTCACCGAGCACGGCCGCATCGTCGTCATCGACTTCGGCCTGGCCCGTGACTTCGACCAGGCCCAGACGATGGGCATGACCCGGATGGTCACGCCGGGCTACGCGCCGCTGGAGCAGTACCGCGGCGAAGCCCGCTTCGGTCCCACGACGGACATCTACGGCCTCGCCGCCACCTGCTACCGGCTGGCGACGGGGCGGGTCCCGGTCGCGGCGGTCGAGCGCGATGGTGGCCGCGACCTCCCGGCGCCGCATCGCCTGAACCCGGTGATCTCGAAGCAGGTCAGCGACGCCATCCTCGACGGCCTCGAGCTGGAGCCGTCGCACCGGCCCCAGGACCTCGACGCCTTCCTGTCCCGACTGGGCGTCCGGTGGCTGCCGGACAGCCCCCGATCGGTCCTGCTGGGCTCGGTCGGCGCTGAGCCGGTCGACCTAGCGGTCCGCGCTGACGATACGGGCAGCGAGACGGAGACCATCGCCGGCCTCAGCGGCCCCCCTCGCCCGGCTGCGCCCATCGTCGATCCCGGTCCGGCGGTCCCCGCGGCGCCGGTCGCCCGGCCCGAGCCGGCCTCGCAGCTCGCGACGGAGCTGGTGGGTCGACCGGCCGCGCCGGCCACCACCCCGCTCGCCGCTCCTCCCGCGGCCGCGCTGCCCACCGCCCGCCCGGCCCGAGAGGCGGCGACGTACGTCCCGCTCAGCGCGCCGCCCGACCCCGACCGCACCTGGATGCCCGGAGACCGGCGCGCCGTCGACGAGACCCGCGGGGTCGACGCCGGCTGGGACGGCACCGAAGCGTCCTCGCCCGACGGGGTGGTGGCCGCCCCGGCGCTGGACCTGGTGCCGAACCGGTCCCGACTGGTGACCCTGCCCCTCGCCGTCTTCGCGGTGGCGGCGGGGTCCGCCGCGCCCCTGCTGGTCATCGGCTTCGTGGTGCTGGTGGTGCTGCCCCTGCTCGCCACCGTCGGCGACGGCGCGGCGCGGCGGCAACGGGCCGAGCGGGGGTTCGCCGAAGGCCGCGCCGAGCGCCTCCCGCCGAGCGTCCTGGTGCCCTCGCGGTTCGTGCGCAACCTGGCGACCTCGGTGCTGCGCACGTCGCCCATCGTCGGGGTCAGCGCCGTGTTCCTCGGCTGCTGGTACTTCTTGGACCAGACGGCGCTGCCCCAGGGCATCCTCGACATCGTGCTGAGGCTGATCGGCGGTGGGGCTGTGGCGATGCTGCTGCTCGCGGCAAGGGAGGGGTCGCCACGCTTTCGGACGGGACTGGGCATCGACCGCCTGGTGATTCGCCTGGCCCCCGACGGCCGGGTGACCGAGCGGCTGGTCGTCACCTGGCTCGTCATCGCCATCGGGGTGGTCGCCGCGCTCTGGCTCACCCCGGACGCGTTCCCCCTGCCGTGACCGCGGCGGCCTGGATCGACGAGATCGCCTGGCCCGCCGATGGGCCGCCGTGGCTGGCGGTGGGGCTGTCTCGGATCCGCGAGGACGCCTGGCTGCTGAACGGGCTGGCACCGCGCCGGTCGGCCGTCGTTCCGTGGTTCCGACGCGTGGCGGAAACCGCTGCGGGCGGGGCGGAGGCGCCCCCGTAGGGTCTGGTCCCGTGGGAGCCCGGGCGTGGGAGTCGATCGAGGTGGTGCCGACCGGGCCGGGGACGTACCGGTCCACCATCGGCTCGGAGTGGGTGCTCGCCCGGGTCCCCCAAGGTGGTGTCGTCGCCGCGGTCGCCGCGGCGGCGATGACCGCCGAGCTCCAGACCGATCAGCCGCTGCGCTCGTTGCACGGGGTGTTCGCCAGCCCGGTGCCCGACGGCGACGTCGACAGCACCGTCCGCGTGCTGCGGCGCGGCCGGGCGGTCTCGCAAGCCGCCGTCGACGTCACTGCTCCCGGGTCCGAAGCCGGGTTCAGCGCCGTCGCCGTGTTCGGCGGCGACCGCACCGGCTTCTCGTTCACCGAACTGGTCATGCCCGACGTGCCGGGGCCCGAGGAGTGCCCGTCGTTCCGTGACCCGCCCCCGCCAGGTTCCGGCTGGGAGGCGCGGCCGAACTTCCCGTTCTGGGAGGTGGTGATGGACGGGCGGGCCGCGATCGGCCATCCGCCGTGGGACGACTCGCCGCGAGATGCAGCCGAGGCCGCCACCTGGTACGCCTTCGAAGACCCGCCCCTGCTCGCCGACGGCATGCTCGATCCGCTCGGGCTGTTCGTGATGTCCGACATGATGCCGAGCTCGGTGTTCGAACGGCTCGGACCGCGCGAACAGGGCTGGTTCGCACCCAGCCTCGACCTCAGCATCCACCTGTTCGGGCATGCCACCCCGGGGTGGATCCTCGCCCACAGCAAGGCGCACCACGCGGGCGACGGCTACGCCTCCGCCGAGGTGGCGCTGTGGGACCCCCGAGCCGACGGCGGTCCCAAGCTGGTCGCCTGGGCCGCGCAGCAGATGGTCTTCACCAAGATCACCTGACTCCAGAACCACGAACTTCGTGTGGATCTGGCGCACGAGGGCACCGGATCCACACGAAGTTCGGTGGGTTTGGAGCGGGTGGGGCTAGAGGAGGTCGTTGTCCTCGAGCCAGGCGGTGGCCACGTCGGTGGTGTCCTCCTTGTCGACATCGGCTGCCTGGTTCCAGGCCGCCAGGTCCTCGGTGGTGATCGCCGCGCTCAGGGTGTTGAGCGCCTCGATGAGCTCCGGGGTGCTGACCGCGGAACGGAACACGGGAACGACGTTGGCGGCCGACTGGAGTCCCTTGTCGTCCTCGAGCACCACGATCTGACCCGTGGCGATCTCCGGCGCGGTCGTCTGGTACTGCGCCAGCTGGACCTCATCGGCTTCGAGCGCGGCGACGAGCGGCGGGCCGTACTCGACCGCCTTGAAGCCGAGATCCAGGCCGTAGGTGTCCTGGTAGCCGGCGAGGCACTCGGCTCGCTCGGAGCACTCGGGGGAGCCGCCCAAGGTCAGCGTGCCGTCGACCCCGGAGAGGTCAGAGATCGTGACGACCCCGTTCTCGTCGGCCCAGCTGGTCAGGGCCACGAGGGCGTTTGCGTCGGCGGCCTCGGACTGCTCGCTCGCCTCGAGCCCTTCGGCCTCGAGGAGCGGGACCAGGGCGTCGTAGGTCTCCTGCGGATCCGACGATGGCGTGCCGCCGAGGAAGGTGACCGCGACGCCGGTGTAGTCGAGCTGGAGGTCGAGCTTGTCGTCCTCCAGCGCGGCGTAGATCTGCTCGCGCTGCCCGAGCGGCTTCTGGATGTCGACCGCGAACCCCTGGGCTTCGAGGTACTGGCCGTACACCTGCGCAAGGACCTTCTGCTCGCTGAAGTCGGCACTGGAGATGCGGATGGCATCAGCCGACTCGGACGAGCCGTTGGACGTGTCCGTGGCCCCGTCGGAGCCTCCGTCGTTGTCGCTGCACGAGGCCAAGGCCAAGACGCCGACGACGGCGAGGAGGCTCAGGACCCGCCAGCGGCGGGATGTGGATGGATGCTTCATGTGGTCCCTCCGAGGGATGTGGTGTGCATTGGTCTGGGGTTGATGGGGCGGCTGGCCCGCATGGCGCGCCGGTTCGACGCCGGCGGCCGCAGCGGTGCCGGGACGAGGAAGCGGGTGACGAACCAGAAGACGAGGTCCACCGACATGGCCAGCCCGGCGACGAGCACGGCACCGGCCTGGACCTCGTAGGTGTCCCGGTTGGCCAGGCCGAACGTGATGTACTGCCCGAGGCCGGTCCCGCCGAACAGGGCGGCGAGCGCCTCGGTGGCCACCACCTGGGTGATGGCTACCCGGCTGGCCGAGAGGATCAGCGGGGTGGCGAGCGGAAGCTCCACGCGGCGGAGGATCTCCCCCTCGGTGAGGCCCATGGCGCGCGCTGCTCCGACCGCCTCGGGCGACGCGTCGCGCACCGCGGTGTAGGTGTTGGCGTAGAGCGGAGGCAGCGCGAGCAGGACCAGGGCGATGACGATGGGCCACGGCTCGAAGCCGTAGCCGTTCCGCAACGAGATCAGGACGAGCACGGCGACGATGGTGACCGTGGGGATGATCCGACCGAGGTTGACGAGCCACGTCGACAGCACCTCCG
Source organism: uncultured Iamiaceae bacterium (assembly GCA_964501845.1). GTDB lineage: Bacteria > Actinomycetota > Acidimicrobiia > Acidimicrobiales > Iamiaceae > Aquihabitans. The sequence goes on along the minus strand of CAZCVS010000103.1, from coordinate 2,824 downwards.
CCTTGCGGCGGTGCGCGAGCCACGCGGCGGTTGGGATGGCGATGCCGGCCGCGATCGAGAACGCCAGGACCGAGTGCCACAACGTCGACCACGCCTGGCTCGGGATGTCGCCGGTGACCCGACGCTGAGAGCTGTCGTTGAGCCACTCCCACACGTTGGTGGGCTCGGCGGCCTGGGCGAGCAGCGCGGCCGTGCTCATGGCTGTGCGCTCCGATGGGTCCACGGGGTGACCAGCCACTCGATGCCGCGGATGACCAGGTCGAGTCCGACGGCGAGCAGGATCGTGGCCACGGTGCCGAGCACCAGCAGCGTCGAGTAGTTCCGGTTGTACCCGTCGAAGATGTAGGTGGCGAGCCCGCCGAGCTGGATGACCGCCGAGATCCCGACCAGCCCCACCACCGTGACCGTGGCGACCCGCACCCCCGTGAGGATGACCGGCATGGCGAGGGGGAGCTCCACCTTGCGCAGGCGTTGGATCCGGCTCATCCCGAGCCCGTCCGCCGCATCGAGCGCAGCCTGCGGGACGGCATCGATCCCGGCAACGAAGTTCCGCGTCAAGATCAAGAGGGTGTAGCTGGTGAGGGCGATCACCGCCGCGGTCCAGTTCGTGTTGTAGGTGACCAAGATGGCGAACAGGGCGATGCTCGGGATCGTGTAGAGCACCCCGGCGAAGGTGAACACCGCGGCCCGGAGCCACCCGAAGCACAGGATCAGCGCCGACAAGAGGGCCGAGAGGACGGTGCCGATCGCCACGGACACCACGGTGAGCTCGAGGTGCTCGCGGGTGTTCTCCCAGAGCTCCTCGGGAGTGCGCTCCCGCTTGAGCAGGTACTCCCACCGGAACAGCGGATTGGTGGCCTGGGTGGCCTCGTCGAGCTGGGCGATGCGTCCTGCCGCCCAGATGCCGAACGCAACGAGGCCGACCACGACCACGGCAAGCGTCACCTTCCGGCGGGCGGTCACGCGGCCAGCCCCGCCCGGATGGTCTCGAGCGTGACCGCGCCGAGATAGGTGCCGTCTGGATCGGTCACGAGCGCCGTGGACGAACGAGCGGTGAGGATGGCCTCGAGCGCGGCACGCAGGCTCGACGAGGGCGCGAGTTGTGCCAGCACGGGTCGGAGGTCGGCGTGGGCGAGTGGCGTGGCTGCGGCCCGATCGACCGCGTCGGTGGCCAGCCAGCCGGCGAGGCGCCCGGACTCGGTGACGCCGATCCAGTCCAGGCCCGACGCCTCGATCAGCGCGAGGACCTCGGTGCGCTCGGCCTGGCGTTCCACCACCGGGCCAGGCTCGAGGTCGAGGTCGGCGACGGTGGCGAGCGACAGGCGCTTGATGCCCCGTTCGTCGCCCACGAACGACGCCACGAACTCGTTGGCGGGTTGGGCGAGCAGCTCGTTCGGCGGGGCGATCTGCTCGAGGATGCCGCCCACGTTGAGCACGCCGACGCGGTCGCCGAGCAGCACGGCCTCGTCGATGTCGTGGGTGACGAGGACGATGGTCTTGTGCACCCGCTCCTGCAGGGCGAGCAGCTCGCTCTGCAGGCGGGCCCGCACGATGGGATCGACCGCGCCGAACGGTTCGTCCATCAGCAGCACCGGTGGGTCCGCCGCCAGGGCCCGGGCCACGCCGACGCGCTGCTGCTGACCGCCTGACAGCTCTGTCGGGTAGCGCTTCAGCATGGACGGGTCGATGCCGACCAGTTCGGCCAGCTCCGCGACGCGCGCCGCGGTGCGCGCCTTGTCCCAGCCGAGGAGCCTGGGGACGGTGGCGATGTTCTGGGCGATGGTCCGGTGGGGGAACAGCCCGATCTGCTGGATGACGTACCCGATGCCGCGGCGCAGCTCGGTGACCGACCGGTCGCGGATATCGGTGCCGTCGATGGTGATCACCCCGTCGGTGGGGTTCACGAGCCGGTTGATCATCCGCAGGGTGGTGGTCTTGCCGCAGCCCGACGGTCCGATGAGCACCGTGATCTGACCGGCCTCGATGGTCAGATCGAGCGGCGCGACGGCAGGCCGCTCCGCTCCGGGGAACGACTTGGTCACGCCGCGGAGCTCGATCGCCGTTCCGGTCATGGTGCGTGCTCCCTACCCGGATCGGTGGGCGCGCCAGACTGCGCGGCGGTCGGGTTGTCGACGGCCCCACCCTGCGTCTCGCAGTGTCCGGAGATCCGCCGCGTACGGCCCATGCAGGCGCAACGCTGGGTCTTGATGTCGAGGACCCTACCCGAAGGGTTGCCAATCCCGACCGGAGAACTCGGAATTGGGATCGTCTGCTACCTGGCCCCAGACGCGACGAAGGCGCAGCTCGGCTGCGCCATCGGAGCAGGCCGGCGTACCGGCCGATGTCAGGTTGGAACCGTCAGCGGCCGGCGTTCGGCTTGGTGCCGTGGTTCGCCTTCTTGCGCCGGGCGTTGGTCTTGCGCTTGTCCGTTTTCTTCGACATAAGGGTTGCCACGCTACGCCGCGCGGTCGGTGCGGGTCCAGGTGAGCAGATCGTCGAGCGGCCAGGTGTTGATGATCCGATCGGCATCGATGCCGTGCTCGACGGCCTTGTCGCAGCCGTAGTTGACGAACTCCAGGTGGCCGGGCGAGTGCGAGTCGGTGTCGATGCTGATGAGGCAGCCGGCATCGAGGGCGAGGTCGAGCAGCTCGGGTGGCGGGTCCTGGCGCTCGGGCCTGCAGTTGATCTCGACGGCGGTCCCGAACTGGGCGCAGGCGGCGAAGATGAGGTCGGCATCGAACGCCGACCGCTTGCGGATCTCGACCTGGCTGGCGCCGAACCCCTTCACCTTGCGGCCGGTGCAGTGGCCCAAGATGTCGACGTG
>CAZCVS010000102.1:0-9224 GCA_964501845.1 uncultured Iamiaceae bacterium | reverse complement strand
TCGCCGTGGTGTCGGTCCTGGTCCTGCGGGCCATGGGCGAGTGGAAGACCATCGTGGAGACCGGAGATCCAGCCGCCGCCCGCAAGGCCCAGCTCGACGCCAAGCGCCGCTCGTGACCGCCGCCCCGGCCGAGTTGTTGGCCCTGGCCGAGCCGATCGCTCGAGAGGTCGCGGACCACCTCCGGGCGTCGCTCGCCGGCGTCGGGCCGGTCATCACCTCCAAGAGCACGCCCACCGACCTCGTGACCGAGCTCGACACCTGGGCCGAGGCCCGCATCACCGAGCGTCTCCTCGCGGGGCGCCCTGAGGACGCGATCCAGGGCGAAGAAGGGGTCGATGTGCCCGGCACCAGTGGTGTGACCTGGTGCGTCGACCCCATCGACGGCACGGTCAACTTCGTCCATGGGATCCCCGGGTTCTGCGTGTCCATCGCCGCCCAGGTCGACGGGAGCAGCGTCGCCGCCGTCGTCGCGTCTCCCCTCCACGACGAGGTCTTCACCGCCACCGTCGGCGGCGGAGCACGGCTCAACGGTGCCCCGATCCGCTGTGCGGAGCCCGCTTCGCTCGGCCGCTCGGTCGTCGCCACCGGGTTCGGCTACGACCCGGACCGCCGGATCCGCCAGGCCGAGGTCGTGGCGCGGGTCATCGGCCAGATCGCCGACATCCGCCGCTTCGGTGCCGCGGCGATCGACCTCTGCTGGGTCGCCTGCGGCCGCGTCGACGCCTACTGGGAGGTGGGCCTCAACCCGTGGGACCACGCCGCCGGCGCGCTCATCGCCCGCGAGGCCGGGGCCACCGTCACCGGCCTGGCCGCCGGGAGCGAGCCGAGCGACCGCTTCACCCTGGCCGCACCGCCGGAGGTCTGGGCCGACCTGGCCGCCGCGCTCGCCGCGGCGGGGGCCGCGGACGTCTGATCGCCCCGCGCCGCGTCTGACGGGGTCCGCTCCCCTACGATCACCAGCCGTGGGCACCCGGATCTTGAGCGTTGAGGACGATGAGCGGATCCGCACGGCGGTGCGCCTGGCACTCGAGGACGAGGGCTGGACGGTCGACGAGGCGGAGAACGGCGAGGAGGCGCTGGTGAAGTTCGCGCAGTCGCCCACCGACGTGGTCCTCATCGACATCATGCTCCCGGACATCGACGGGTTCGAGGTGTGCCGGGCCATCCGCCGCCAGTCCGACGTTCCGATCGTCATGGTGACCGCCCGCGACGACACCCACGACGTCGTCGCCGGGCTCGAGGCCGGAGCGGACGACTACCTGACCAAGCCCTTCGCCCCCAAGGAGCTGTCCGCCCGCATCCGGGCCCTGCTGCGACGGGCGCGCACCGCCGATCCGGCCAGCCCGCACCTGCGCTTCGGCGACCTGGAGGTCATCCCCGACCAGGGCGTCGTGCGGCGCAACGGCCAAGAGGTCCACCTCACCAAGACCGAGTTCAAGCTGCTGGTCGAGCTGGCCACGTCGCCGGGCCGCGTGTTCAGCCGCGAGACCCTCCTCGATAAGGTCTGGGGCTACGACTACTTCGCCGACGGCCGCCTCGTCGACGTCCACGTCCGGCGCCTGCGCACCAAGGTCGAGGCCGATCCGGCCAACCCCCGGCACGTCGTCACCGTGCGCGGCCTGGGCTACAAGCTCCAGACCTGAGGCCCGTGCCGCCCCCCTCGGATCCCACGGTCGATCCGGACGACCCGACGCAGCACCAGTGGTGGCAGGGCGTCCGCATGCCCCGCCTGGGCCTGCGCGCCCGCATCACCTTGGCGTTCACCCTCGGCGCGCTGCTCCTGTCCACGATCCTGGCCGGCACCACGTGGGCGCTGACCCGGGAGAACGTCCTCGGCCAGCGCGAGAGCGCCGTGACGCGCCAGGCGTTCCGCAACTCCGAGGTGGTGCAGTCCCAGTTGGCCAGCGGCCAGGAGGATGCGGACCTGCGCGCCATCCTCAACTCGCTCGACAGCGAGGCGCCGTCGAGGGCGGTGGTGCGCGACGCCTACGGCCGCTGGACCAACCAGAGCACCCAGTTCGACGAGGCTGCCATCCCCGACGACCTCCTCCAGATGGCCGAGGAGGGCACCCCCTCGCGCATGCGGGTGTCCGTCAACGGCGAGCCCGAGCTCCTGATCGGGGTGCCGCTGCCCGACGTGGACGGGCTCTACTTCGAGTTCGTGTCGCTCGCCGATGCCGAGAACACCCTGGAGTCCCTGTCCACCTCGCTGTTCGGCGCGGCGCTGGTCACCACGCTCGCCGGTGCCGCCGTCGGTTGGTGGGCCAGCCGGCGGACGCTGCGACCGCTCGCCGACGTCTCCATGGCGGCCGAGGCCATCGCCGGAGGCCACCTCGAGACCCGCCTGGGTGCGGTCGACGATCCCGACCTCGGCGTGCTGGTGACCTCGTTCAACCACATGGCCCAGGTGCTGGAGGAGCGCATCGAGCAGGACAACCGCTTCGCCTCCGACGTCAGCCATGAGCTGCGATCGCCGCTCATGACGCTGTCGGCCTCGATCGAGGTCCTGTCGTCTCGGCGAGAGGAGATGCCCGACGCGTCCGCCCAGGCCGCGGTCGACCTGATGGTCGCCGACGTGGCCCGGTTCAAGCAGCTGGTCGAAGACCTGCTCGAGATCTCCCGCTTCGACGCCGGTGCCGCCCGGCTCGACCTGAGCGAGATCCGGCCGGGCGAGCTCACGACCCAGTCCGTGGCCTGGTCGCAGAGCCCCGACGTGCCCATCGAGCTCGACGCCGAGCTGGCCGGGGTGCTCATCCGCGCCGACAAGCGCCGCCTGGTGCGCGTCATCACCAACCTGCTCGACAACGCCCGCAAGTACGGCGGCGGCGCCACGAGGGTCGAGGTCCGCAAGGTCGACGACGGCATCCAGTGGGCAGTCGAGGACGCCGGGGCCGGGGTCCCCGAGGACGAGCGCGACCTCATCTTCGACCGCTTCTCCCGAGGCGCGGGCTCCAGCCGCCGCGCCGGCAGCGAAGGGGTCGGGCTCGGCCTGTCGCTCGTGGCCGAGCACGTCGCCCTGCACAAGGGGTCGGTGTGGGTCGAGGACCGGCCTGACGGCGAGACGGGCGCCCGCTTCGTCGTCGAGCTGCCCGTGGCCTGGGACGAAGTCCACGAGCACGACGAGCACCACGACGAGGACGTGCCGTGACCGCGCCACGCCGGTTCCTCACCGCTTCGCTCGCCGCCGCGGCCGCCGGCCTGGTGGCCCTCGCGGGCTGCGGGGTCCCCATCGACCGGGAGCCGCGTCCCATCAGCCAGACCACCGTCGCGCCAGCCGAGACCGTGCCGACCACCGTGGCCCCCACCGGCGCACCGACGGTCTCGGTGTACTTCTTGAACGACCACCGCCTCCAGGCCCACGAGTACCCGATCGAGGGGGAGGTCACGCTGGGCCGGGCGCTCGGCTTCGTGCTCGGCGCTCCGCCCGGAGGCGCGACCGGCGATCTGAACACGGCGGTCCCGCCGGGCACGCGGCTGCGAGGCGCCGAGGTCGCCGACGGACTGGCCACGATCGACCTCAGCGCCGAGATCAACGACATCGTCGGTCCGGCCCAGAAGGAGGCGTTCGCCCAGATCGTCTTCACCGCCCTCGGGTTCGACGAGGTGCGGCAGGTCCGCTTCCTGATCGACGGCAAGCCCATCGACGCGCCGACCGACAACGGCAACCTGTCGATCATCACGGCCGACGACTACGACCCGCCGCTCAACCCCCGGTAGCGGGGCGCTGCGGCGAGAACAGCGCCGAGGTCCGCAGCAGGTCGGGCTCGACCATCTTGAGGTGGCCGACGCCGTCCGCCACCGGCACCCGAACGATGCTCCCGCCCTGCAGGGCGACCATCGACCCGAAGGCGCCGTCGGCGACGGCGTCCACCGCGGCGATGCCGAACCGGGTGCCCAGGACCCGGTCGAACGCGACCGGCGTCCCGCCCCGCTGGACGTGGCCGAGGATGGTGGTGCGGGTCTCGATGGCGGTGCGCAGCTCCAGTTCGGCCGCCACCACGTTGGCGATGCCGCCGAGGCGCTGGTGCCCGTAGGCGTCGACCGCCGGCTCGGTGATGGCCAGCGTCCCCGGTTTGGGCAGGGCCCCCTCGGCAACGACGACGATGGTGGCCCAGCTGCCGTGGCTGTGGCGGGCGACGATCCGACTGGCCACGTCGTCGAGGTCGAACGGCTCCTCGGGCACCAGGGTCACGGCGGCACCGCCGGCGATGCCGGACCACACCGCGATGTGACCCACGTGGCGGCCCATGACCTCGACGACCAGCACGCGGTCGTGGCTCTCGGCGGTGGTGTGCAGCCGGTCGATGGAGAAGGTGCAGACCTGCACCGCGGTCTGGAACCCGAAGGTCATCTCCGTGCAGGCGATGTCGTTGTCGATGGTCTTGGGGACCCCCACGACGGGAATGCCGTCGCGGTCGAGGTCGTTGGTGACACCCATCGTGCCGTCGCCCCCGACGGCCACGATGGCGTCGAGGCGGTGGCGGGCGATGGCATCCTTCACCCGCTGCACGCCATCGGGTCGGGTGTAGGGCTGGTCGCGGGAGGTGCCCAAGATGGTGCCGCCGCGCGGGAGGATGCCGCGGCAGCGGTCGATGGTCAGCGGCTCCCAGGCGTCGTCGAGCACGCCCCGCCACCCGTCGCGGAACCCGATGACCTCGCCACCGTGGTCGACGGACACCGCTCGCACCGCGGCCCGCAGCACCGCGTTGAGCCCCGGACAGTCGCCGCCACCAGTCAAGATCCCGATCCGCATGGCGCGGAGCCTACCGACGCCGGCCAAGGGCCTGGACCGGTAGCGTCGCCGGCCATGGCAGTCGTGATCGCCCTCGACGCGGGCACCACCGGGGTCCGCGCCTTCGCCGTCGACCGATCGGGCCGAGCCGTCGGCTACCGGTACCGGGAGTTCACCCAGCACTTCCCCCAACCCGGCTGGGTCGAGCACGACGCCATGGAGATCTGGCACGCCATCGTCGGCACCACCGCGGAGCTGATCTCGTCGCTCCAGGAGCCGGTGGCCGCCATCGGCATCACCGACCAGCGCGAGACGGTCGTGGCCTGGGATCGCCGCACCGGCCTCCCCCGCCACCGCGCCATCGTCTGGCAGGACCGCCGCACGGCCGCCCGCTGCGACGCCCTCGCCGACGCCGGCCACCTCCCCCTCGTCCGCGAGACGACCGGCCTCGTGCTCGACCCCTACTTCTCGGCGTCGAAGGTCGAGTGGCTGCTGACCGAAGGCGGCGTCGAGGCCGACGAGAACCTGGCCATCGGCACCATCGACTCGTGGCTGCTGTGGAACCTCACCGGCGGCCAGGTCCACGCCACCGAACCGTCGAACGCCAGCCGCACCATGCTGCTCGACATCCGCACGCTGGACTGGTCCGACGAGCTGTGCGAGCTGTTCGGGGTGCCCCGCCACGTGCTGCCCGAGGTGCTCCCCTCCAGCGGGCGCTTCGGGGTCACCCACGGATCCTCCGGTCTGCCGCCCGGCATCCCAATCAGCGGCATCGCCGGCGACCAGCAGGCGGCGCTGTTCGGCCAGGCCTGCTTCGAGCCCGGCGCCACCAAGAACACCTACGGCACCGGCTCGTTCGTGCTGATGAACGTGGGTGGCACCTGCCCCGAGCCCGCGGAGGGCCTCCTCACCACGGTGGCGTGGAGCATTCCCGACGGCAAGGGCGGCACCCGCACGGACTACGCCTTCGAGGGCGCCATCTTCTCCACCGGCTCCGCCATCCAGTGGTTGCGCGACGGGCTGGGGATCATCGCCAGCGCCAAGGAGGCCGGCCCCTTGGCCGCGACCGTCGACAGCACGGACGACGTGTACTTCGTCCCCGCCTTCACCGGCCTGGGCAGCCCGTGGTGGGACCCCTACGCCCGCGGCACCCTCGTCGGGCTGACCCGCGGCACCACCAAGGCCCACATCACCCGGGCGGTGATCGAGGCGATGACGCTCCAGACGCGCGACGTGGTCGACGCCATGTGCCAGCACTCGGGCCACCCGGTCGCCGGCCTGCGCGCCGACGGCGGCGCCGCGGTCATGGACCTGCTGCTGCAGCTCCAGGCCGACCAGCTCGGCGTTCCGGTGCGGCGTCCCCTGGTCCAAGAGACCACCGCGCTCGGTGCCGCCTACCTCGCCGGGCTCGCCGAGGGCGTCTGGGACTCCACCGACGACATCGAGGCCAACTGGGCGCTCGACGCCGAGTTCACTCCTACCCCCGACCGCACCGCAGCCGACCGGACCCACCGCCGCTGGCTCCAAGCCGTCGAGCGCAGCCGAGCGTGGGCGGACTCCGCCGAGTAGTCAGGCTCGCTCGGGGAGCTCAGCCCAGCGGAGGGCGACGATGCGGGCGAGGGCGTCGAGCTCGTGGCGCTCGCGCGTTCGCCAGGCGATCTTGTCGCGACCGGCCACCACGGCCAGGCGCACGTCGGGCATCGACGACCAGATCACGTCGTTGCCGCCCAGGTCCGCGCCGCGGCCCGAGCCCTGCAGCTCGGCGGCGGAGCTGGAGCCGTGGACGAAGGCCACCAGCCAGCTCTCGCTCGGTGCCCGCTCGCCGGCGATGAGGCTCGTGGCCGCATCGAGGTCGACCACCGCGACCCAGGCCGCGGAGAGCGAGCGGGGAGCGACGTCACGGGCCACCTCGAGCAGCGCGGTGCGGTCGGCCGCCTCCACGAGCTTGCCCGCCGTCTCCAGCGTCGCCCGCCGCGGGTCGTGGCCCTCGGCACCGACGGAGCGCACCTCCTCGACCTGGACACCGTCGACCTGGCGCACCTCGCTGACCAAGAGGTCGACGAGCGTGGCGTCCGGGAGCTGGACGACCAGTTCGTCGACGGCCTGGCCATCGCCGGTCTCGAGGATCTCGATGCCGACCACGTCGCCCTTCACCGCACCGATCCGGCTGGCCACCGCGCCCAGGGCACCGGGACGATCCGGCAACCAGACGCGCAACACGTAGCTCTCCATGAAGGGGACCCTAGGTGCCAGATGTGAACGGACTGTTTCATCGGTGCAGGAATCGTCGTCGGGGTTCCGGCTGCTTGACTGACCGGTCAAGTAGGTTGACCAGGTGATGGACCGGAAGCTGACCCAGCGGGGCGAGGAGCGTCGGCGCCAGCTGATGGACTACGCCACGACCCGTTTCGCCAGCAACGGGTTCCACCCCACGTCGGTGACCGAGATCACCGAGGGCCTCGGCGTCGGCAAGGGCGTCTTCTACTGGTACTTCGATTCCAAGGAGGAGCTGCTGCGCGCCATCTTGGCCGACGCCCAACTCGACCTGCGCCGCCGCCAGCGGGCCGCCGTCCGAGGCGCCGGCTCCCCCTCCGACGGGATCGAGCGGGGCATCCGGGCCTCGATGGAGTGGTCGATCCAGCACCCCGACTACTTCCGGCTCTTCCAGTTCGCCGCAACCGACGACCGCTTCAACGGCGGGCTGCGCAAGGGCGAGCAGGTCGCCGTCAACGACGCTGCCAAGGTCCTGGCGGCCGCCATGGACGCCGGCGAGATCACGCCGGGTGACGCCACCTTGCTCTCGCACGCCCTGCTCGGCGTCCACACCCACCTCGTGCACCTCGTCCACCGCGGGGTCCTCGAGCCCACCGACGCGGTCATCGACGCCGCGGTGAGCTTCTGCCTCCACGGTCTCCTCGGCCGCCCCGCGCCGGCGTAGTCAGGCCGGGACGAGACCGGCGACGTCGGCGAGGAGCTCGAGCGAACGGAGGCGGGCGTCGATCCCGGGCGAAGCGGCCACGACCATCAGCTCGTCGGCGTCGGCGTGCACCGCGAACCCGTCGAGGTACTCCTTGACGGCACCGGGCGTGCCGATGGCCGAGTACCGCATCATCTCGGCGATCTGGGCGCCCTGGGGCGAGGCCAGGATCTCGTCGGCCTGCTCGTCGGTGAGCGCAACCCCCTTCTGGACGAACATCCGGACGCGGGCCCGGCGCACGGTGAGGTGCTGGGCCTGCGCGTCCTCCTCGGTGTCCGCGGCGATGACGTTGACCCCGGCGATGACGTAGGGCTCGGCCTGCTGCTCCGACGGCTGGAACTCGTGACGGTAGGTGGCGACCGCCTGGCGGAGGGCCTGGGGCGAGAAGTGCGAGGCGAAGGCGTACGGCAGCCCCAGCGCGGCGGCCAGCTTGGCCCCGAACAGCGACGAACCGAGGATGTACAGCGGCACGTCGGTGCCCTTGCCCGGCGTGGCCTCGACGCCGGGCACCAGGGAGTTGCCGGTCAGGTAGCCCTGGAGCTCCTGGACGTCTTGGGGGAACCGGTCCGACGACGTGTGGTCCCGCCGCATGGCCCGCATGGTGGTCTGGTCGCTGCCCGGCGCCCGGCCGAGCCCGAGGTCGATCCGGCCCGGGTGCAGCTCGGCCAGCGTCCCGAACTGCTCCGCGATCGGCAGCGGCGCGTGGTTCGGGAGCATGATCCCGCCGGCGCCCAGGCGGATTCGCTCGGTGTGCGCGGCGACGTGGGCGATGAGCACGCTGGTGGCCGACGACCCGATCTGGGCCATGTTGTGGTGCTCCGCGTACCAGACCCGCTCGTACCCCCGCTCCTCGGCGAGCCGAGCCACCCGGACGCTGTTGGCGAACGCGTCCCGGGGCCGCTGCCCCTTGCCGATGAGGGCGAGGTCGAGGATGGACAGGCGCGGCGGTGAGAGGGGCACAGAGCAGTCCAACCGCGCCGCAACCCGCCCGATTCCCACCCACCAGCACGAACTTCGTAGGTGAGAGCGCCCGTTTCGGCGCTGTGACCTACGAAGTTCGGGTCATCGGGGTGGTCAGCCGAGCTTGGTGAGGGCCTTCTTGAGGCCACGGATGGCCTGGCCGATGCGCTGCTCGTTCTCGATCAGGGCGAAGCGGACGTGGCCGTCGCCGCCGGGGCCGAAGCCGACGCCGGGCGACACCGCCACCTGGGCCTCGCGCACCAGCATCGACGCGAACTCGATGGAGCCGAGCTCGCGGTAGGGCTCGGGGATCGGTGCCCAGGCGAACATCGTGGCCTGCGGCGGCGTCATCTCCCAGCCGATGCGGGCCAGGCCGTCGCACAGCGCGTCGCGGCGAGCCTGGTAGATCGGCAGCACCTCACGAGGGTGCTCGGGGTCCTCGTTGAGGGTGACGGTGGCGGCGATCTGGATCGGCTGGAACGTGCCGTAGTCCAGGTAGCTCTTGAGCTTGGTGAGGGCGGCGACGACCTCGGCGTTGCCGACCATGAACGCCAC
>CAZCVS010000101.1:0-9243 GCA_964501845.1 uncultured Iamiaceae bacterium | reverse complement strand
GCGTTCCGATCGCGATCCAGTCCCAGGACCCGCAGGTCCGGGCGCGACTGGAGCACGGTCGCCGCATGGCCGGCACCGCCAAGGGTGGCGTCGACGATCGTGCCGGCGGGAACCGGGTGGAACAGCTCCACCACCAGGTCCAACAGCACGGGATCGTGGACGAACGGTCGTTGTTCGGTCATGAGCGCCGCCACGGGGTCACGCCGGATCCGTCGACAGGCCGCCGAACGTCTCGAACATGCGGTCCACGTCGTCGACGAGGGGCGCCTGCTGGGCGTCGTAGCGGGCGGCGGGCCAGATCTCGAGGCGCTCGATGGCGCCGGCGATGACGATCTCGGAGTCGCCCTCGATGCCGACCTTCTCCCGCAGCTCCGGCGGGAGGACCACGCGGCTCTGGCGGTCGACGGCGATGCGGGGCGACCCGATGAACAGCAGCTGGCGCTTGCGGCTGTCGAGCATCATGTCCGGGTCGTTCGCCTTGAGCTCGTCGACGACGAGCTCGAAGGCCCGGGGCGTCATCAGCAGCAGGCACTGGGCGCCGGCCGAGCGGACGATGGCGGCATCGGCGAAGGCGGACTTGAACGTGGCCGGGAGCGCCAGCCGGCCACTCGCCTCGACACGGGTCCGGGCGGTGCCGGAGAAGGGGTGGTGCCCGAAGGCGGGCAGGCGCGCGGCAGTGGAGCTCCCTGCCACTCCTTCCTTCACCTCAGCCTCTCCCCTGATTTCCATTGCTCTCCACTTTATTCCAATTTCCTCCCAACGCAAGGGAAATCTTGGCCCTGACCAGGGCGAACGCACGTTCGTCCCCCACCGGCCTCCCTGGCGCTCCTCGATGGCCGAACCGCCCCCGGTCCGCGCGGGTCAGGATCCGATAGCGGGACCGGGACCCTCCCGCGGCTCACGGGTGCGAAGGGCGCGCCCACCGCCGCCCTGGCCGCTCAAGCGTCGTCGTCGACCCAAGCCGCGTGCACAAAGCGCTCCCAGCGACCCACATCTGCACACAGCCCACACGCCCTACCCACCCCGGAGCAGCAGCCGCGTGCAGAACCAGGTTCCGAGAACCCACAACTGCACGCGACTCCTGTGAGCGGCGGGTGGGGTCCGTCGGCGGTGGCGACGGCTTGGCGGAAGCCGCGTGCAGAACCGGGTCCCGACGACGCACAACTGCACGCGGCGAGCGCGGGGTGGCGGGCTGGGGTCAGTCGGTGGCGGCGACCGCGTCGCGGAGGAGGGCGACGACCTTGGCGGGGTCGACGGGCCCGACGCCGAGGCCGGCCTCAGCCAGATCCTCCGCCGCTCGGCGGCGTTCGGCCGGGTCGAGCGTGAGGACGTCGACCAGGGGGGCCGGGGCCCAGGTCTGGAGCAGGATGCACTGGAAGCGGGCCGCGGCACGGGTGCGGCGCTGGGCGATCCCCACGACCTTGCGACCGCCAACCGTCACCTCACCGGAGCCGAGCCCGGCGAAGCACACGAGGTCCGACCAGGGCCGGTGCAGGAGCGGGCCGGCGTGGGCGACGGCGTCACGATGGCCCAGATGGTGGAGCACCTCGACCCACGCGTCGCCCAGCCACCCGAACGAGCGGCCGACGTCGGAGTCCCAACGGGGGTCGCCGGCGGGGAGGATCACGTCGATCCAGATCGCGCCACCGGGCTCCAACAGGACGGCCCCTCCCCCGCTGCGGCGCCGGGCCACCTCGACGCCGGCGACCGCGGCCGCGGCCGCATCGACCGCGTCGTCGCGCTGGGTGCTTCCCAGGACGACCGTGGGCCGGTCGACCTCGAACCACCAGAGCGCAGGCACCGGCGGGTCCGGAACCGTGCGGGCGTGGAACTCGGCGGCCGACCCCCGGTGGTGCTCGACCGGCCAGCCAGGGGTCACGGCGTGAGGACCATGCGGTCGACCGCGAACCGATCGAGGTGCTCGGGGATCGGCGCCGTGCCGATGCCCCCGCCGTCCGGCACCGGCAGGCGGCCGGAGACATCCGTGGTCAGCGGCGCGGTGAGGTCTTCGGCGAAGTAGGCGTGCGACGGCCCGAGGTCCGTCGGCAGGGTGCACGCCGGGAGCGCGGCGACGGCGAGCGCAGCCGCTCGGCCGATCCCCGACTCGACCATGCCGCCGACGAACACCTCGAGCCCGGCGTTGCGGGCGTGGCCGACCAGCGCCGCCGCGGCGTGAGGCCCACCGCAGCGGGCAGGCTTCACGTTTGCGATGCTCCCGGCCCCGAGGGCCACCGCCGCATCGAGCGCACCCGTGGACGTGAGGGACTCGTCGAGCGCCACCGGCGCGGCGATCATCGTCGCCAGGTGGGCCGAGCGGACGAGCCCCTCGGCGGGGGCCGGCTGCTCGACGTACTCCAGGTGGAGCCGATCGAGCCGGCGCAGCGATTCGACATCCGCGGTCCCGTTGAAGTCGACCGCGAGGGCCAGATCCGGCCACGCCTCGCGCACCGCCGCCACGGCAGCGAGGTCCTGCGGGTCCGGCGTGACCTTCAGCTTCACCATCGCCACCCGCTCCTGGACCCGCGCCTCCACGAGCGCGAGCACATCATCCACCTCCTCGGCGCGGCTGATCACCGCGCACGTCGGGACCGAGGTCAGCGGATTGGTGCCGAGCGAGGCCGCCAGGTCGGTGGCGAGCGAGCGCTCGACCCGTTGGAGGACGGCATCGGTCAGGGCGGTCAGCACCGCGGCCGAGGCCATGGGATGGCCGACCACCTGGGGTGCCCGCCCGGCCAGGACGGCTGGCACGATCTCGTCGCGCAGCACCAGCCAGGCCCCAGCGGTGTGCTCGGACGTGTAGGTGGGCCGGGCGAGCGCCGAGCACTCGCCCCACCCCACGATCCCGTCGGTGAACGAGACGCCGACGACCACCAGGTCCCGGACCTCCTCGACCCCGTGCGCGGCACGGTGTGCGTGGCGCAAGGGCATCCGCACCCGCACCAGCTCGACCGAGGCCAGGTCCGGGCTGCCCGCAGGCGCGGCTGCGGCGCTCATGTCACGTGGCGGAAGGTCCGGCACCAGTGCAGGTACGTCACCACGTCGCCCGGCTCCGGCTCGTGACCCGAGCCGTACTGGGTCTCCAGCCGGAACCGGAGGTAGGCCGGGTCCGGCACCGGGAGGAACGGCGACCGGCGCCACCACCCGGGTTGGGCCAGGCGCAGCACCTGCGCCAACGCCACGCCCCACAGGGACGGTCGGCGGGCCACGGCCAAGGCCGCCTGGGCCCACCACCCTGACGAGCTCACCTCGGTCGCTCCATGCAGGCAGCTTGGCACGCCCGCACCGGGGGCACGCGGCGCAATCGGCGCGGGCGGGCCTCTATCGTGGGCCGCTCATCCTCGATCAGGAGCGGCGCGTGGCAACGCAACCCATGGCGGAGCGACCAGAGAGCTTCCACGACCTCCACCGGGCCCTGGCCCGCTCCATCGGCCAGGTGATCCAGGGCAAGCCGGAGGCGATCGACCTCGTGCTGCTCGCCCTCATCGCCGAGGGCCACGTGCTCGTCGAGGACGTGCCCGGGGTCGGCAAGACCACGCTCGCCAAGGCCCTCGCCCGCTCCATCGACGGCGACTACGGCCGCATCCAGTTCACCCCGGACCTCCTTCCGTCCGACGTCGTCGGCGTCAACGTCTGGAACCGGTCGTCGGGCGAGTTCGACTTCCGGCCCGGCCCGGTCTTCGCCAACATCGTCTTGGCCGACGAGATCAACCGGGCCTCGCCCAAGACCCAGTCGGCGCTGCTCGAGGCCATGGCCGAGCGCCAGGTCACCATCGACGGCACCACCCGCCTCCTGCCGCCGCCGTTCCTGGTCATCGCCACGCAGAACCCCATCGAGAACGAGGGGACCTATCCGCTGCCGGAGAGCCAGCTCGACCGCTTCTTGCTGAAGGTGTCCGTGGGCTACCCCGATCACGACGCGGAGCTCCAGATCCTGTCGAGCCACGGCGACCGCGACCTCCTCGAGGACATCCGACCCGTGATCACGGTCGCCCAGGTGAACGGCCTGGCGGCCGCCGCTCGCACGGTGCACATCGCCCCGGCGCTGCAGGGCTACCTGGTGGACCTGGCGCAGGCCACCCGCACCCACCCCCACGTGTCGGTCGGCATGTCCCCGCGCGCCACCCTGGCCCTCCAGCGGGTCGCCCGCGCCCGGGCCGCCACCCGCAACCGGACCTACGTCACTCCCGACGACATCAAGGCCCTCGCCGCGCCGGTGCTGGCTCACCGGCTGCTGCTGGCACCCGCCGCTCGATCCGGTCAGGCCACCGCCGAGTCGGTCATCGCCGATGTGCTGTCCCAGGTTCCCCAACCCGAGGCCCGGCCCGTGCAGAGCGCCGGCTGAGCCGTGCTCACCCGACCCGGTTGGGCAGTCGTCGGCGGCGCCCTTGCGGGCGCGGCCACCGGCCGGATGTTCGGGGTCACCGAGCTGTACGTGCTCGCCGCCGTCGCCGGCGCGCTGGTCGTGATCGCCGTGGCGTGGGTGAGGCGCCCGATCCCCCACCTCACCGTCGAGCGGCGCGTCAACCCCCCGCAGCTGTCTGCCGGTGGCCTCGGTCGCGTGGAGGTCTCGATCACCAACCACGGACCCCGGCGGCTGCCGCCCATCTCCATCCTCGATCCGGTCGAGGGCACCGTCGGTGCCCGCCTGGCCATGGGCCCGCTCCCGGTCCGGGCGCGCCAAGACGCCGGGTACCGACTCCCGCCGCTGCGGCGGGGCCAGATCCACGTGGGCCCGCTCACCACCGAGGTCGTCGACCCGTTCGGCTTGGCCCGCCGCCGCCTCCCCGGCGCGCCCGAACGGACCATCACCGTGCTGCCCGCCATCGACCCGGCGCCCGTCCTCCCGCTCGGCGGCGGCCGCCACGAGCCGCTCGCTGGCCTCAGCCGACGGGTGGCGGCCGCGTCGGGCGTCGAGGATCTCGTGACCCTGCGCCCCTACGTGGTCGGCGATGACCTCCGCCGGGTCCACTGGCCGTCCACCGCCCACGCCGACGAGCTCCAGGTGCGCCGCGACGAGGAGCGCTGGCAGGGACACCTGGCGGTCCTGCTCGACACGCGCTCCGGCGTGCTCGGCGAGGCCGACTTCGAACGGGCCGTCAGCGCCGCGGCCGGGATGGTCGACGCGGTGGCCGCCTCCGGCGACCGCGTGCGGCTCGCCACCACCGCCGGCACCGACTCCGGGATGGTCGATGCGACCCGCGCCGGCCACCGGCTGCTCGAGGACCTCGCCCTGGTCCACCAGGAGCGGGACCGGCCCGTCGTGCTTCCGATGGCCGACCCGCGCCGGCCTGTCACCCTCCTGCTCCTCACCGGCGACAGAGCTGGCGATCTCCCCGACGCCGCTCGCGACGCCGGGTTCCGCGACACCGTCGTGATCTGCTTCACCGATCAACCCGATGCTGCGGCACCGGGGACCGACGTCACGGTCGTGACGGGCGAGCCGTTCGCCAGCGCGTGGCAGCGCGCCGCCACCGCCCGGGTCTCATCGTGAGCCGGCGCCACACCATCCCCTGGTGGGGCGAGCTTCCGCTCGTGACGGTCACCATCGCGACCGTCGTGGGCTTCATCCGGGTGTACGACGGATGGAGCTTCCTCAGCCAGCTCCTCGCCTTCGCACTGGGAGCCCACGCGCTGGCCATCGGCACTCGCCGCCTCCGAGCACCGGCGCCGGTGGTCGTGGTGCTCGCCACGGGCGGTGCCGCCGTCGCCGCCACCTGGATCCTCTTCCCCGACACCACCACGTTCGGGCTGCCGACCACCGAGAGCTGGCAGGCCGCGTCCGAAGCCCTGCGGGTCGCACGCGACCAGTACCCCGTGGTCATCGCGCCCACCGAGGTCCTGCCCGGGTTCCAGCTCGCCGCCGGCGTGGCCCTCTGGTTGGCAGCGTGGTTCGGCGATTGGACCGCCCACCGCCTGCGCGCCACCGCCGAGGCCGTCGCCGCCACCACCGCCATCTTCGTGTTCTGCTCGGTGCTCGGCTCCGGTCGCGACGAGATCGCCTGCGCCGCGGCCTTCGCGGCCGCCGTGCTGCTGTTCGTCGCCGTTCAGCGTTCGCTCGCCATCGACCGCGACCAGTCGTGGCTCCCCACCCACCGCACGACGGCCCGGGCGGTGCTGCGCTCGGCCGTCCTCCTCGCCGTCATCGCCCTCGCCGCGGGGGTCCTGATCGGCCCGGTGCTGCCCGGTGCCCGCTCCGAGGCCGCCATCAGCTGGCGCGGCGACCAGGGTGGCGAGGGGACGCGGGTCACGGTGAGCCCGATGGTCGAGATCCGCAAGCGCCTCGTCGACCAGAGCAACCGCGAGGTGTTCCAGGTCCGCGCCACGGAGCCCGCCTACTGGCGGCTCACGTCGCTCGACGCCTTCGACGGCGAGATCTGGTCGAGCAGCAGCGAGTTCAAGCGGGCCGGCGACGAGCTGCCCACCAGCGCACCCGCCAGCAGGAACTTCCGTGCGATCACGCAGACGGTGACGATCGAAGCTCTGGCCGCACTCTGGGCGCCCACCGCGTTCGAGGCCGTCAGCCTGACCGCCGCCGAGACGCCCCTGCTCTGGGACCCCGACTCGTCGACGCTGATCGTCGACCGGTCCGAGCCCACCTCCGACGGCCTCACCTACTCCGTGGTGTCCCAGGTGCCGCAGTTCGGGCCCGACGAGCTCGGTCGCGCCCGCGGCCCCGACCCCGGTTCGGTGCGCGCCCGCTACCTCGGGCTGCCCTCGGGGTTCCCCGTCCTGGCGAGCGACCTCGCCCGCCAGGTCACTGCCGCCGCCGACACCCGCTACGACCAGGCCCTCGCCCTCCAGGACTGGTTTCGCAGCGAGTTCGAGTACTCCCTCGAGTCCGCGTCCGGCCACGGCGACGACGCCGTCGAGCAGTTCCTCCGCAGCGGCGAGGGCTACTGCGAGCAGTTCGCCGGGACGTTTGCCGCCATGGCCCGGTCACTCGGCATCCCCGCCCGGGTCGCCGTGGGCTTCACGCCGGGGACCACCGACCCCGACGACCCCGACCTGTACCGGGTCTACGGCCGCCACGCCCACGCCTGGCCCGAGGTCTTCTTCCCCGAGACCGGCTGGGTGGCGTTCGAGCCGACCCCCGGCCGGGGCATGCCCGGAGCCGAGGCGTACACCGGTGTGCGCGCCCAGCAGGACCCGGCCCAGCCGGCACCGCAGACCACCACGTCGACCACGGCCGTCCGCACGACCTCGACCTCGCCCGGAGACCAGTCCCCGACCACCCGTCCACCGCTCTCGCAACAGACCGAGAGCACCGCGTCCGATCCGGCCCGCTCCGAGGCCGCCGACGACGGTGCCTGGCGCTTCGTCGCCATCGGGGTCCTCCTCGCGGCCGTCGCCGGCGCGGTCCTGATCCGCCGGCGGCGGCGGACGGCCCGTCAGCGAGCCTCGATGAGCGAGGCCGACCGCGCCTGGGCCCGCGTCGTCGACGCGCTCGGCCGACGACGCGGCGTCGACGTCGATCCGGCGCTCACGCACCTCGAGGTCGCCGACCTCGCCGCGCCGGCGGCGGGGCCGGCCGCCGAGGCGCTGCAGCGCCTGGCGGAGCTGGTGACCACGGCCCGGTGGTCCGAGGACGGCCTCGGACCCGACGCCACGGCCGAGATCGACGAGCTGACCGCCCAGGTCATCGCCGTCGTCACCGCCAAGGAGCCCGCCGGCGTCTGACGAGCGACGGATCTGCTCCGGTCAGGAGCGGTCGTTGTCGTCTTCGGCGTCGTCGTCCTGCGAACGCAGGCGGTTGCGCACCCGATCCCCGGTGTCGCCGAAGTAGTCCCGCAGGCCACCCGTGTGGAGCGATGCCGACAGCTGGGCCATGCCCGCCCGGCCCATCTTGCGGAGGCTGCGCTCGAACCAGAGGGCGGCACCGAGCATCACCACGAAGCCGCCGAAGGAGACGACGAAGTTCACCGCGGTGGCAAGGGCCACGACCAGCACGATCAGCCCGACGATGAACAGGGCCGCGGCCCAGCGCATCCGGCGCAGGCAGTGGGTGTAGAGCGAGTGGTTGCCGATCTCGCCCGCGAGGTCGGGATCGGTCGCGTAGAACTGCTGCTCGATCTGCTGGAGGATCCTCTGCTCGTCCTCAGATAGCGGCACGTCGTCAACCTTTCGACCACCGGGGGCCCGACCCGGTGCGATCAGTGTCGCACAGCGGAGGGCACGCGACAACGCGTTGCGCCCAGTTCCCGCCTCGTGCTCACCGGTCCGCAGGGTCCTGGTCGGGACCCCACTGCTGCTGGCCCTGGCGGGCGACACGGATGCCACCCGGCCCCGCGAGGCTCGCCGGGCCCAGCGCGGTGTCGCCGAAGCGGGCCCGCACCGCGTCCATCGCCTCCTCCGCCGTGCTCCAGTCGGCCCCGCCATCGGACGATTCCGCAGCCAGGAGATCGTCGAGCGACAGCTGGCGGTTCCCCCGGCCGTCGAGCTGCGAGACGCCGACGCCGAGGAGCCGCACGCCCGGTGACGGATCGACCTCGGCCAGCAGACCCCGGGCGATCTGCGCCAGGTGGTGACCCGAGTCCAGGCCGCTGTCGACGGTGGCCGAGCGGGTGATGGTGGTGAAGTCGCCGAAGCGCACCTTGATGGTCACCGTGCGTCCGACCACCCCGGCGCGGCGGAGGCGGGTGGCCACGGCGTCGGACAGGCGCACCGCCTCGACGTCGAGCTCGTCGCGGCGGTAGCGGTCCCGGGCGAAGGTCTCCTCGTGGCTGATGGACTTCGCGGCCTGGGTGGGAACGACCGGCCGGGGGTCACGGGCGTTGGCCAGGGCGTGCAGGTGCGTGCCCGACGCCCGCCCGAGCGCACCGGTCACGACCTCGAGGGGCAGCGCCGCCAGGTCGCCGACGGTACGGACCCCGAGGCGCTCCAGCCGGGCCAAGGTGGCGGGCCCCACGCCCCAGAGCGCCTTGGCCGGCAGGGCGTGGAGAAACGCCTGCTCGTCGGTCGGGGCGATCTCGAACACCCCGGCACCGAAGACGGGCCCGCTGGGCGAGGCCTTGGGCTTGGCCGCTTCGGAGGCCAGCTTGGCGAGGAACTTCACCCGGGCGATCCCGACGGAGCAGGTCAGGCCCTCCTGTTCGAAGACCCGGCTCCGGAGGCGGTGGGCGATCTCCACCGGCGTGCCGAGCAGGCGGCGGGCGCCGCGCACGTCGAGGAAGGCCTCGTCGAGCGAGATCGGCTCCACCAGCGGCGTGAACGAGCGGAAGACCTCCATCACCCGGTCGCTGACCT
>CAZCVS010000100.1:3086-9266 GCA_964501845.1 uncultured Iamiaceae bacterium | reverse complement strand
TTCTTCCAGTACGGCGTGATGCTCCACGACCTCGAGGTCGAGCGCATCGCCAAGGGCAAGGTCGCGTGGTCCGACACCGAGGACCTGCGCCGGGAGATGGCCCGCAAGCTCGGCAGCCAGACCCTCAAGGACTACGTGCTGTGGCCGCTGCTCACCGGTCCCTCCGCGCCGCTCACCTTCGCCGGCAACATGGTGGCCAACCTGGCCCGCAACCTGTGGTCGTTCACCATCATCTTCTGCGGTCACTTCCCCGAGGGCGTCGACACCTTCACCCGGGAGGAGGCCGCCGACGAGACCCGCGGCGGCTGGTACCTGCGCCAGCTCCTGGGCTCGGCCAACATCGAGGGTGGTCCGCTGTTCCACCTGATGAGCGGCAACCTGAGCCACCAGATCGAGCACCACCTGTTCCCCGACATCCCGGCGCACCGCTACCCGGAGATGGCCGTCGAGGTCCGGGAGATCTGCGAGCGCTACGACCTCCCGTACAACACGGGTGGTCTGGTGCAGCAGTTCGGCTCGGTGGTCTCCAAGATCGTCCGCTTCGCCTTCCCGTGGTCGACCTCGCAGCCCGATCTGGCCCCCGATCCGGCGAAGGCCTGGACCGAGCTCGCCCTCGACGAGCGAGCCGACCGCCTCACCGCCCGGCCCGCCGCCTGACTCGAGCCCGCCGCCGACCGCCTCCGCAAGCTGGCGCTGGATCCCGACGAATTCCACCGGCGCCGCGACGACCCCCAGGGGGAGCAGGACGTGCTCGCCATCAACCGCCACGGTGCTGCCGCCTGCAACCTGGCCCCCTGACCGGCGGGCAGCCGGGGCGCGTGACCGCGCACGCGGCCTGACCCCTGCCAGGTCGTGCTGGCAGGGGGCGTTGCTGGTCTCGGGCACGGCTCACCCAGGGCCCGACTGGCCGGGGCCGGGTTCAGCTGGTGACGGGTCGGGTGGTCGGCCGCGTTGCCGTTGCTGGCGCTCGTGTTCGCGGGCATGGCGTTCTCGCCGGGTCTCGAAGCGGGGCCGCGCCGGTCGGGGCGGTGGCGGCTCCGGCGGCACCGGGGCGTTGGGTTCGATGAGCTGTCCGTGGGCGGTCATGGCGACGGGGGTGCCGTCTGGTTTGGCGAGGTGGAGGTCGCCGTCGAGGAGGCTGCGCCAGAGGTGCCAGCCGCCTTCATGGACGAGGTGGTGATGGTGCTTGCACAGCAAGGCGAGGTTGGCGAGCAGCGTGGGCCCGTCGTCCTCCCAGGGCAGGACGTGGTGGGCTTCGCACCAGTCCGGGGGCGCACCGCAGCCGGGGAACACGCAGCCACCGTCGCGCTCCTTGAGTGCTCGGCGCTGGCGGCGGGTGGCGTCGCGGAGCAGGTCGTTGATGCCGAGGGTCTCGACGGTGCCGTCGTCCGCGATCCGCACGACCATCGCCGCAACCCGGGCGGTGCACAGGAGCCGCTCGGCCGCGGCGCGGGCGATGGGGGTGCCGTCATCGATCGAGCAGCACCGTGATCTCAGATCGTCGAGGTCGGTGACCGGCTCCCCATCGAGGGTGCGGGAGTCGATGCGGATCGCGACCGAAGGGCGGGGGTCGCCGTGCTTGGTCTGGCCCGGGGTCGCGCCGCGCAGCGCGAGCGCGAGGAGGGCCTCGGCCCGGCGCTGAGCGAGGGTCATGCCGTCGTCGGCGCGGTAGGTGCCCTGGTCGAACTGGCGGTCGATCCACGCCTGGACCGCGCCGTCGAGCTCGGCGCCGGACACCGCGTCGTAGTCGATGTCGCCGAGGTAGCGGCCGTCGAGCGACTTCGACAGGTGGACCCGGTTCTGCGCCGCTGGGTCCTCAGGCGGGTCGCCGCGGTCGGGGTCGTCGCCGGCTCGCTCCCGCTCGTCTGCCTCGCGAGTGGCCTCGGCCCGTACCGCCCACGCCGCGGTCACCTTCGATGCCTGCGCCACGGTCAGCGGGACGACCCAATCCACGAGGCGCTGCTCCCACTGGGCGAACAGGTCCGGGTAGACGTCGCGAGCCGCCAGCAGCAGCCGGACCTTCGCGGTGCCGACCGCGCCGGACGCGTAGGCGGCCTCGATCACCGGGCACGCCCGGAGGTCTCGCGCCGTCGCGGTGATCCCGCCCACGCGCGCCTGCGACAGCTCGGTGTGCGTCGCCAGCCAGCTCGGACACGACTTCGCCCCGTCGCCGCGCCAGACGGTGGTCGCGTCGAACACCCCTACGGCCCGGGCGACCACGGCATCGACCTGCCCGGACGCCTGCACCGAGGTGAGGACCAGCTCGGTCTTCACGGCATCGGGCAGATCGGCCGGGTCGCCGAGCTCGATGAGATCGGCCAGCCCCCGCAGCACCGCAGGCAGCGGCACCGAACCGGGTGCGGGGGACAGGAATGGCGGGGTCACGCTTTCAGACTATCGAACTGGTGTTCGATCTACAAGGGAACAGGTGGAAATAATCTGAGATGTCCGAATTGATGCTGAGAAGGGATCGAATCATGCAGCGCGTTCACCCTGATTGCGGGCCGGGAACCCGGTTGGGCAGCGCCGCGCCGCACGCCTTCTTCGAATCCCGCCTCCATGCCCGACATCAGCCCTCCAGACGCCGACCCTCGCCGAAAGGTTCCGAGAACCCAACCCCAGGATCGACGCGTCGGCAGCTCGCCGCCGCGTTCAGTCGAGGATCTCGCCTTGGAGCTTCTCGCGGAGGCCGTCGCGGGCTCGGTCGCCGATTCTCCGGAAGAAGACGGTGAGGATCGGGTCGCCCACGCGCAGGACGCCGCGGAGCGCGACGTCGGCGTCGTAGGTCACGATCGATCCCGTGCCGTCGGTCGACACGCTGATGGTGTCGACCGACGTGAGCCAGCGGTTGCGGGCGCGGGCCCGGACGCGGTGCGCAGGGTCGTAGACGTCGACCACGTAGCGGAGCACCGATCCGGATGCGTCGACGTCGTACTGGGCGCCGATGCCGGGCTCGTCGCCGGCGACCTGGACCGACGAGGCGATCCCTGGATCCCAGTCGCAGAAGTTGGACAGGTCGGCCAAGTAGGCGAACGATTCGCTCGCCGGCCAATCGGTGCGGATGCGCATGCGGTAGCGGGCCATGCCGCTCCACTACCCAGATGACGGCGGTATCAGAAGCCCCAGCAGCTCAGAGGTCGATGACGGTGCGGATGCCGGTGGTGGTGCGGATGTCGTCGAAGGCCTGGTTGATGTCGTCGAGGCCGCGGCGGGCGGTGATGAGCGACGTCAGGTCGAGTTGGCCGTTCTGCATGAGGGCGATGAGCCGGGGGATGTCCCGCAGCGAGTTGCAGCTGCCGAGCAGGCTCCCGACCAGCTTCTTCTCGCCGATGGCCAACACGGCGGGGAGCGGGTAGGTCAGCGGGTCATCGAGGCCGGGGACGCCGACCATGACGGTGGTGCCGCCCTTGCGGGTGGCGTCGATGCCCGCGGCGATGAGCGCGGAGCGGCCGACGGCGTCGAAGGCGAAGTCGGCGCCGATGCCGCCGGGGGAGAGGTCGGCCACGGTGGACAGCAGGTCGTCGGTCGTGGGGTCGATGCCGTGCGTGGCGCCCATGGCGACGGCGGTGGCCCGGCGCTCGGCGTCGGGCTCGCTGACGATGATGCGGCTGGCGCCCGCGACCCGCGCCCCCTGGATGATCGACAGGCCGATGCCGCCCGCGCCCATCACGAGGACCGTGTCACCCTCGCGGACGCCTGCGGTGTTGAGGACGGCGCCGACGCCGGTCTGCACGGCGCAGCCGACGACGCACGCCACGTCGAGGGGCACGTCGTCGGGGATCTTGACCGCCCCGTTGGCCTGGATGATCACCGTCTCGGCGAAGGCGGCCACGCCCACGCCGCGGTAGACGATGTCGCCGTGGCGCGACAGGCGGGTCCCGCCGTCGGGGTGGGCGCCGGTCATCATCGAGTCGCTGCTGACGCACAGGCTCCACTCGCCGCGGATGCACCACGGACAGGTCCCGCAGGGCGGGCACGGGGTGAGCACGACGTGGTCGCCCACCGCGACCGTGGTGACGCCGGGGCCGACGGCGGCCACGACGCCCGCGGCTTCGTGGCCGAGCACGACCGGCAGGGCCGAGGGGAACGAGCCGTCGGCCATGCTCACGTCGCTGTGGCAGACCCCGCAGTGCTTCACGGTGACGGCGACCTCGCCGACCTTGGGCTCCTCGATGTCGACGTCGTCGTAGACCGCCAGCGGCCGTCCGGCCTCTTCCAGCACTGCAGCGCGCATGTCATCCCCTGGTCTCGTGTGCACAGACGTTGCGGGCGCCACCCTGCCACGTCATGGCGACCGGGAACGACCGTCAGGCGAGGAGGTCGCGCTCGTCGACGCCGAGCCGCTCGGCGAGCTGCTCGGCGCGACCGCGGCTGATGGAGCTCGACCCGCGCTCGATGCCCTCGAGCACCGCCACGTCGAAGTCGGTGGCGGCAGCGGTGTCCGCCTGGGTCCAGCCTCGTTGGAGCCGGATGTGCTTGAGGTTGGTGGCGAGCGGGGTAGTGGAGTCCATGGTCAGATCAACCCACCCGTGCCCGCAGATCTGACGGCCGAGACGACGATGCGACCGACGACCGCCTCGGTGGGTTGCGGATACCCCCTAGGGGTATAGGGTGGGACAAACGACGAAGCGGAGGAGCCCGCCATGACCACCATGACCACCACGACCTACACCGTCACGGGAATGAGCTGCCAGCACTGCGTCGACGCGGTCACCGCCGAGGTCGGTCGGATCTCCGGGGTGGAACAGGTGCAGGTCGACCTCCCGGCCGGTGCGGTCACCGTCACCAGTGCGGCGCCGCTCGCCCTCGAGGCCGTGCGCGACGCGCTCGACGAAGCCGGGTACGACCTGGCCGACGAGGGGTGAGCGACGTGACCGTCCCCACCAAGCTCGCCGGCTTCGCCGTGATCCTCCTCGCCACGTTCGGGGCCGCGTTCGGCGTGGGCCGCGCCGTCGGTCCCGTCGGCGACGACCCCGCCCCGCCGCCGGTCACCACGACCACGACGACGGAGCCCGACCACGGAGGCCACTCATGAGCGCCACCGATCACGCTGAGGCCAAGGCCGAGGTCTGCCGCCTCGAGGACCTCCAGATCAGCGGGATGACGTGCGCTACCTGCGCCACCCGGATCGAGCGGCGGCTCAACAAGCTCGACGGCGTCGAGGCCACCGTGAACTACGCCACCGAAGCGGCCCGCGTGTCCGCCCCCGAGGGCATGTCGCGCCAGGACCTCGTCGCCCAGGTCGAGGCGGCCGGCTACCACGTCGTCGAGCCTGCGCCGCCGGCCCCGAGCCACGGCGGACCCCGCGGACACGGCGACCACGCCGGGCACGATGCCGGCGCCTCGGGTCATGAGGGCCACCACGTTGAGCTCGACGACGACGACCTGCGGCGCCGCGTCCTGATCTCGACGGCCCTCAGCGTGCCGGTGCTGGTCATGGCCATGGTCCCGGCCGCCCAGTTCGACCACTGGCAGTGGATCTCGCTGGCGCTGGCCTCGCCCGTCGTCCTCTGGGGCGGCTGGCCGTTCCACCGGGCGGCGTGGACCAACCTGCGCCACGGCGCCGCCACCATGGACACGCTCATCTCGGTCGGAACCCTGGCCGCGTACGGCTGGTCGCTCTACGCCCTGCTGTTCACGTCGGCGGGCGACGACGGCATGCGCATGGGCTTCGACCTGATCCCGCGCCAGGGCGGGGGCCAACACGAGATCTATCTCGAGACCGCTGCCGTGGTGATCGTGCTGATCCTCACCGGACGGTGGTTCGAGGCCCGGGCCAAGCGCCGCTCCGGGGCGGCCCTGCGCGCCCTGCTGGAGCTCGGCGCCAAGGACGTGGCCGTGCTGCGCGACGGCACCGAGGTGCGCATCCCCGTGGACCAGCTCGTCGTGGGTGACCGCTTCGTCGTCCGCCCGGGAGAGAAGGTCGCCACCGACGGCACGGTGGTCGAGGGCACCTCCGCGCTCGACACCTCGCTGCTCACCGGCGAGCCGGTCCCCGTCGACGTCGGCCCCGGCGACGGCGTCGTCGGTGCCACCGTCAACACCTCGGGCCGCCTGGTCGTGGAGGCCACGCGGGTCGGGGCCGACACCGCGCTGGCCCGCATCGCCCAGCTCGTCAACGACGCCCAGACCGGCAAGGCCGAGGTCCAGCGGCTGGCCGACCGGATCTCGGCGGTCTTC
>CAZCVS010000100.1:0-3076 GCA_964501845.1 uncultured Iamiaceae bacterium | reverse complement strand
GTTCTGGCTCGGCACCGGCGCCCCCACCACCGAGGCGTTCACCGCCGCGGTCGCGGTGCTGATCATCGCCTGCCCCTGCGCCCTCGGGCTGGCGACGCCGACGGCGCTCATGGTCGGAACCGGCCGTGGTGCCCAGCTCGGCATCTTGATCAAGGGCCCCGAGGTCCTCGAGAGCACGCGCCGCGTCGACACGGTCGTCCTCGACAAGACGGGCACGGTCACCACCGGCCGCATGGCGCTGGTCGAGGCCGTGCCGACCGAGGGGGACCGCACCCGGCCCGACCTGCTGCGCACCGCGGGAGGGCTGGAGGCGGCGAGCGAACATCCCATCGCGGCGGCGATCGCCGCGGGCGCGGCCGAGGAGCTGGGCGCCCTGCCTTCGGTCGACGGCTTCGCCAACCACCAGGGTCTGGGCGTGTCCGGGGTCGTCGACGGGGTGGCCGCGGTGGCGGGCCGCGAGCGCTTCGTCCTCGACCAGCTCGGCGTGGCGGCGCTGCCGCCCGTGCTGGCCGAGGCGCGCGACCGTGCGGCCGAGGCCGGGCGCACCATCGTCTACGCCGGTTGGGCCGGTGCCGTGCGCGGCGCGTTCGTGGTGGCCGACACGGTGAAGCCGACGTCGGCCGAGGCCATCGTCGCCCTGCGCGGGCTGGGGTTGCGCCCGGTGTTGCTCACCGGCGACAACCGTGCGGCCGCCGTGGCGGTGGCCGCCGAGGTCGGCATCGACGCCGACGACGTGATCGCCGAGGTCCTGCCCGCCGAGAAGGTCGACGAGGTCGGGCGGCTTCAAGCCTCGGGTGCCGTGGTGGCCATGGTCGGCGACGGCGTCAACGACGCCGCTGCCCTGGCCCACGCCGACCTCGGCCTGGCCATGGGGACGGGCACCGACGCCGCCATCGAGGCGTCGGACCTGACCCTGGTCCGCGGCGACCTGCGGGCCGCGGTCGACGCCATCCGCCTTGCCCGCCGCACGCTCACCACCATCAAGGGCAACCTGTTCTGGGCGTTCGCCTACAACGTGGCCGCCATCCCCCTGGCGGCGGCGGGCCTGCTCAACCCGATGATCGCCGGTGCGGCGATGGCGTTCTCGAGCGTCTTCGTGGTGAGCAACAGCCTGCGCCTGCGAGGCTTCCGCAGCGCCTTCCCGGACCTCGCCGCGAGCGAGCCCGGCCCCCGTCCCGACTCGGAGAGGAACCCCTGATGCGCGGCTACACCATGGAGAAGGACGACTACCTGAAGCGGTTGCGCCGCATCGAGGGCCAGGTCCGCGGCATCCAGCGCATGATCGACGAGGACACGTACTGCATCGACGTCCTCACCCAGATCTCGGCGGTGACCAAGGCGATCCAGAGCGTGGGCATCGGCCTGCTCGAAGAGCACGTCAACCACTGCGTCATGGAGGCCGCCCGCAACGGCGATGACGAGGTCGCCCGGGAGAAGGTGGCCGAGGCCACCCGCGCCATCGAGCGCCTCGTCCGGTCGTAGGTCTCAGTCACTCGTTCGAACGATGCCGGTCCTCGGCGGGCACCGGATGGCGGGGGAATAGGGTCGCCGCCCATGGGGACCGGGATCACCACCGTGCTGCGACCGTTCGTCGACGGAGCTGCAAAGCGGGCGAAGTTCGGCGTCAAGGCCCGGCCCGTGCCCGACCTGCCCCACGTCGACGGCGTCCTCGCCGGTGCCGCCGAGGCGGACCTCACGCCGCCGCCGGGCATGCCCAAGGCCGGGTATTCGGCCAACGCCCACGACGGCAGCGGGTTCCGCACCCGCCTGCGGGCCCGGGTCACCCACCTGCGCGCCGGCCGGGCGTCGATCGCCATCGTGCAGTGCGACCTGCTCGCCGGCTCGTCGGTGGTCCAGTACCTGGTGGCCGAGGCCGTGGCCGAGCAGACCGACATCCCGCTGTCGGGCATCTGGATCGGCGCCACCCACACCCACGCCGGTCCCGGGCAGTTCCTGGGGACCGACTTCTACAACCACCACGCCTCCAACCGGGCCGGCTTCGACCCTGCGTACACCGAGTTCCTCGTGGAGCAGATCGCCGGCGCGGTGGTGGAGGCGCACGACACCCGGGGTCCCGCCAAGGTCGCGGTGGGCGACACCGAGGTGTGGGGCCTGACCCGCAACCGGTCGCACGACCCGTACGTGAAGAACCGGACGGTGACCGACAAGCGGATGGACCCGCAGCGCAAGTGGGTCGCGGTGAACCCGCTGCTCCACATGATCCGCGTCGACCGGATCACCGAGACCGCCGATGGGCCGGGTACCGAGCCGCTGTCCGCGGCGCTGATGTTCGCCATCCACGGCACCGGCGTGTCCCAGCACGCCCACGAGTACAACGCCGACGTCTGGGCCTACCTCGTCGGTGAGCTGAAGCACCAGATCCTCCGCCGCCACGACGCCCGGCCGGTGGTCGGCGCGTCCGAGGGCACCCACGCCGACGTCGCCCCCGCCCTGCGGCCGGGACTGGCCGGGCACCGCGAGGCGAAGCGGATCGGGTCGGGCATCGGCCTGGAAGCCGCCGACCTCTACGACCGCCTCGGCCACGAGCTTACCGACGAGCTGGCGCTCGACGCCGGCCTGCGCGAGGTCGACCTCGACAAGGCGAAGAACCGCCGCATCGGCGACGTCGAGATCCCGGACCGGCCCGCGGTCGGCGCCGCCCTCGTCGCGGGCGCCGCCGAGAACCTCACGCCGATCATCCACCGCATCCCGCCGTTCAAGGCGGGCCACCCCCGGCGCATCGGCCGCAAGGGTCCGCACGGGGCCAAGTGGGTCATCGGGTCGCGCTACCTCCAAGGCCTCGTGCTCAAGAAGAAGGAGTTCCCGCGCCGGCTGCTGGTCCAGGTGTTGCGGGTCGGACCGTCGGTCCTGGTCGGTCTGCCGTTCGAGATCACGACGGAGTCGGGCCGCCGCATCGGCCGGGCCGTCGAGGGCGCGGTCACCGACCGGGCGGTGGAGCGGGTGGTGGTCTGCTCCCTGGTCAACGACTTCTGGGGCTACGTCGCCACGGAGGAGGAGTACGGCCGCCAGTTCTACGAGGGCGGCCACACCCTCTACGGGCCCAACACCCAGCGCT
>CAZCVS010000099.1:0-9312 GCA_964501845.1 uncultured Iamiaceae bacterium | reverse complement strand
GCCTGGAGCTCGGCGAAGCGGTCCCACGGGATCCGGGCGAACACGGCGTTGGCCTGCGGGGCGACCGGCACCTCGACACCGGGAATCTCGGCCACCAGCTCGGCGAGGAGCGCGGCCATGGCGTTGGCGTGGGCGGCGTTGGCCAGCCAGAGCCCGTCGGCCAGCAGGGCGGACGCCTGGGCGGCGACGAAGCGGGCCTTCGACGGCAGCTGACCGGCCTGCTTGCGGACGAACCGAGCGTTCGCGGCCAGCTCGGGGCGGAGGAACACGACCGCCTCGCCGTACATGGCGCCGTTCTTGGTGAGGCCGAACGTGAGGACGTCGACGCCGGTCTCCACGATCATCTGGCGAACGTCACCACCGCCGGCGGCGACGGCGTTGGCGATGCGAGCGCCGTCGACGTGCACGAGCAGATCGTGCTCGTGGGCGTAGGCGGCCAGTGCGGCGAGCTCGTCGGCCGTGTAGCGGGTGCCCATCTCGGTGACCTGGCTGACCGACAGCACCCGGGGCTGGACGTGGTGCTCGGTCCCCTGCCACTCGAGGAAGGGCTCTACCGCGGCGATGGTGAGCTTGCCGTCGACGTGGGGGACCGGCGTGATGGTCGAGCCGCTGAAGCGGGCCGGGGCGCCGCACTCGTCGACCACGATGTGGGCGGTGTCGGTGGCGATGACCGACTGCCAGCCCTGCAGGAGCGTGGCCAGTCCGACGACGTTGGCCCCGGTGCCGCCCCAGCACCACACGACCTCGACCGGGCCCCCGAACAGGTCGCGCAGCTCGTCGACCGCCGCCGCGGTCCAGCGGTCGTCGCCGTAGGCGAGGGCGGGGCCGGTGTTGGCGGCGACGAGGGCGTCCATGACCTGCGGGGACACGCCGGCGGCGTTGTCGCTGGCGAAGGAGGCCGCGGGGGTAGGGGGCAGCGCGGGCATGGGGACCATCGTCGCACGTCGCCACCGGAGGGTCGCCCCGATGGCCGGCCGGTCATCGGGCACGTCCACCGGTTCTGCGCGCCACCAGCACGTAGCGTGGCGGGGTGCCTGCCCTCGAGAAGCGCTCCGTCACCATCCACGGCCATCAGGTCGCCTACCGCTTCGGCGGACCCGAGGTGGCCGAGGGCGCACCGGTCCTGCTGCTCATCCACGGCATGGCGGGCAGCTCGGCCACGTGGCGGGAGGTCGGACCGGCGCTGACCAAGGAGTACACGGTCATCGCACCGGACCTGCTCGGGCACGGCGCCTCGGCCAAGCCCCGCCACGACTACTCCCTGGGTGCGTTCGCCGGCGGGCTCCGGGACCTCCTCGTCGCTCTCCGCGTGAGCCGAGCCACCATCGTGGGCCAGTCCCTCGGCGGTGGCATCGCCATGCAGTTCGCCTACCAGCACCCCGAACGCTGCGAGCGCCTGGTCCTGGTCAACAGCGGCGGGCTCGGTCCCGACGTGTCGTGGATCCTGCGGGCGCTCACCCTCCCGGGCGTCGAGTACGTGATGCCGGTGCTGTTCCCGGGGTTCGTGCGCGACGCCGGCGATGCCGTCCGCCGCAGGCTCGGCTCGTTCGGCGTCCGGGCGCCCCACGTCGAGGAGGAGTGGCGCGGCTACGCCTCGCTGACCGACCCCGAGACCCGCCAGGCGTTCGTGAAGACCCTACGGGCCGTCATCGACCTGGGCGGCCAGTCGGTCAGCGCCCACGACCGCCTCTACCTCGCCGAGCTGCTGCCCACGCTCGTCGTCTGGGGCGAGAAGGACAAGATCATCCCGGTGGGCCACGGCCACGACGCCCACGCGGCCATGCCGGCGAGCGAACTGGTGGTCTTCGAGCACTGCGGTCACTTCCCCCACGTCGAGGAGCCGCATCGCTTCGCCGAGGTGCTGCTCGACTTCCTCGAGCGCAACCCGGCGGTGCACCTCGACGCGTCGGATTGGCAGGAGCGCCTGGTCAGCGGTCGTCCCGCCGCCTGACCTCCGCCACCTCCGCTCGGAACGTGCTGCTGCCGCCTCGCAGCGTGGCATTCGATGGCGGCACAACGGAGCGATCGACCTAAGGTCGTCGCCGTGGGCTCCATGCGAGATGGATGGCCGAGCTGGGCAGGCGCCCTCCTGCACGGCGGCACCGAAGCCGTCGCCGCGCTCGATGCCGCCGGCACCGTGGTCTACGCCAACGAGGCCGCGGCTCGGCTGCTCACCGTCGCGCTCGTCGAGCTGGTGGGCACCAGCGTCGCTGACCTCGTCCACCCGGACGACCTCGTCCGGGCCGGCACCAACATCGCCGCCGTCAGCGACGGCGCCCGGCCCCGCCCGGGGCTGCTCCGCCTCCGCCAAGGCGACGGAACCTGGCGCTACCTGGAGGTCGGTCCCGCGGCGATCGACCTACCCGGCCCGCCCGACGGCCCGGGGCCGATCACCGTGGTCACGGTGCGGGACAACCAGCTGAACGAAGCGCACTGGCAGTTCCTGACGGCCATCTCGTCGGGCCTGCCCTTCCACCAGTGCATGGAGACGCTCGCCATCGGCCTGAGCAACAGCGACGACGGCGACCTCCTCGTGGCCTTCGACGAGGGCGGGAAGCGGCGCGTCGCCGGGCTGCTGCCACCTGAGCTGGCGGGCGTCGCCGCGGACGGGAGCCTGGACCTCACGCCGGCCACGCCGTGGGCGACGGCGATGGCCACGGGCGAGCCGTGCTCGATGACCACCGCCGAGCTGCCCGAGCCCGTGCGCACCACCGCGACCGCCCTCGGGCGCGCCGCGTGCGTCGCGGTCCCCGCCACCGACCCGGGCTCCGACCGCCCTGCACTGCTCATGAGCTGGACCCCGACGGAGGCCATCGCCCCGATCATCCTCGAGGCGCTGATCCGGCGGCCCCGCCAGGCGGTGCTCCTCGCCCTCGACCGGCGCCACGACCTCGCGCAGCTCCAGTACCTGGCCCACGTCGATGGGCTCACCGGTGTGGCCAACCGGAAGCGCTTCTTCGACGAGGTCGGGCAGTGGGCCGCCCGCCGGCAGCCCTTCGGGGTCATCTACGTGGACCTCGACCGGTTCAAGCCGGTCAACGACTCGCTCGGGCACGCTGTCGGCGATCGCGTGCTCACGATCACGGCCCGCCGGCTCGAAGCCGTCGCCGGGCCGGGTGCGCTGGTGGCCCGCCTCGGGGGCGACGAGTTCGTGGTGGCCCACCGCGACCTGGGCGACGCCGCCCTGGAGGCCATGGCCGAGCAGATCGTCCGGTCCCTCAGCGAGCCGCTCACCGCCGAGGGCCACGAGATCATCGTGGGGGCGAGCGCCGGATGCGCCCGCGCCGGTGCCGACGAGCCGGTGGACGACACCGTTGCCCGGGCCGATGCCGCGCTGTACGAGGCCAAGCGGTCTGGCCGCAGCACCTGGCACCACCAGCCGCTCCGCTGAGGCAGCTACTTCGCGGTCAGCTGCCGGATGAGCCACTCACTCACAACGATGGCGCCCGGGCCCTCGTAGTGCATGCCGTCGGGGCGCAGCTCAGCCTCGCTCCCGTCGGCCAGCGTCACGTGGCGCTGGCACGCACCGGGGCTCTCGCACGTCCAGCCGGCGAGGTCCAGGACCGACACGTCGCCCGCCTCCGCCGCGGCGCGGATCGTCTGGTTCTTGCACGTCGTGTGCCGGTAGCTGGCGTCGGGGTCGATGGTGCTGTCGTAGAAGGCGACCGTGACCACCGAGACGCGGGCGCCCTTGTTGCCCAGCACGGAGAACGCCGTCTCCAGCTCCTTCTGGTACCAGCGGTCGTAGGCCGGGTCGCAGTCCGTCTGCCACCGCCCGTCGACCTTCCGATCGACGCCGCCCGGCGCGACCATGAACAGCAGCACCGCATCGGGCTCCACCTCGGTGAGGTGGCCCGCCCAGCGGTCCGGCCAATCACCGCACCCGGGGGGATCCTTCACGATCTCGCCGGTGGCGTACCGGCCGAAGCCGCCGCCCCGGGCGACACCGCACGCGGGCGTGCCCCGGCCGACGACCTCGACATCGTTGGCGGCACCGGCCTCGACCAGCGTCTCGCCGATGGCGTAGGCACCCGAATCTCCCACCAGCAGCAGGCGCGTCGACGCCTGCTTCACGGCGGGCACCGGATCGTCGGCGACGCGCAGCGCCTCTCGGCCCGTCGGCTGCTCGGACAGCGGGACCACCGCGCCCGCCGTCGCCCACACCGCCAGCAGGCCGACCGCCGCGAACCCGACGGGGGCGCTGAGCCGGGCCGGCCACCCGGTGAGGGCACCGTGGCGGATCGGCTTCTCGATCAGGTGGTAGCTGAGCAGCGCCAGGCCGAGGCTCAGCGCGATGCGCAGCAGCGTCAGCTCGAGGCCGCCGAACCCGACGCGGCCGGCGGTGACGGTGGTGATGACCGGCCAGTGCCAGAGGTAGACCCCGTAGCTGATGAGGCCCAGGTAGCAGAGGGGGCGCAGCGACAGCACCTTCGCCAGCGGCCCCGGCTCCGAGTGGCTGATGGCGGCGATGACGAGCGCCGCCGCCAGCCCGCAGAGGGCCAGGCCGCCGTCGTAGAGGAAGCCCGAGGTACCCGACAGCGTCACCCAGGCGACGCCGAGCCCCACGACCGCCGCGACGGCCCCGGCTTCGAGCGCGTGGCGCCCGAAGCCGGGGCGGACCTCGCCGAAGCGGGCGACCAGCAGCGCCAGTGCGGCGCCGAGGAGGATCGACGCGATGCGCGTGTCGGTCCCGAAGTAGATCCGGTTGACGCCGCTGGTGCCCTCCGGCGCCAGGGCCGCAGCAGCCGCCGACAGGGCGGCGATGCCGACGGTGACGGCCAGCAACCAGCTGAGCGCGCTCGAACGGTGCGCGCTCAGCGCCTCCCCGCCGCCGGGTCGCGCGGCGCGCCAGCGCACCACGCCGACGAGAACCCCGGTCACGACGAGCGGCCACAACAGGTAGAACTGCTCCTCGATCGCCAGGCTCCACGTGTGCTGGAGCGGCGACGGACGGGAGAACAGCGCCCAGTAGTCGTTCTCGGCCAGCACGGAGCGCCAGTTGGCGACGTAGCCGAGGGTGGCGAAGATGTCGCCCCGCACCTTGGCGTAGTCGCTGGTGGAGCCCCAGAGGTTGGTCACCACCGCGACCGCGGCCAGCATCACCAGCAGGGCGGGCATCAGCCGCCGGGCCCGCCGTCCGAGGAAGGAGCCGAGCGCGATGCCACCGGTGTGGTGGTGCTCGGCGATCAGCAGCCGGGTGATCAAGAAGCCCGAGAGCGTGAAGAACAGGTCGACGCCGAGGTACCCGCCGTCCAGGTAACCCAGGTGGAACGCCACCACCGCCGCGACCGCAGCACCGCGCAACCCGTCGAGGGCGGGGACGTGCGCGAGCGCGGGCGGGGTGGGCATAGCTCCGGTCATTCTGCTGGACCGGGAGGGCTCCGCCTCCATGCGACGTCCGCTCGCCCACGATGCCGGTCCCCAGCGGGCTCGCCTCGAGGGTGCCCCGCGTGCAACGGTGCAGGGTGACCCCTGATCAGTTCCTGGCCCGCTGTCCCGCCCTCTGGCACGTCGCCCCCGCCGGCGCGTGGGACACCATCCGCGAGACCGGGCTGCGCACCGCAGCCCAGCTCATCGACGGCTCCGACCTCGACGAGACCGCCCGGACCGCGCTCCACGGCACCCCGAGGGCCGAGCCGGTGCGCCTCAGCGTCGACGGCGCCGACGTCGTGCTGCGCGCCCAGGTACCACTCGTCAAGGCCGATCTCACCAAGGCGCTCGAGCCGGGGCTCGCCGTCGAGGACTGGGTCCGGGAGCTGAACCGCCGGGTGTACCTGTTCGCGGACCGCGCCGCGATGCAGAAGGCGGTGGAGAAGTACGTCGAGGCCGACGGCGCGCAAGATGTGATCATCTTCTCGCCCCTGCGGCTCTTCGAGCAGGAGCAGGCCAGCATCGAGCTGTCCGCCCAGAGCACCGCGGCCGTCGGCCGCAAGTCCGATCCCGCCAAGGGCCGCGACACCTTCTTGTCGATCACCCGGTTCCCCAACCGCAAGCCCTCCGAGATCACCCTCGTCGACGGCCTCGCCGACCTCGCGCCCGTGGTCCGCGCCGAACGGCACCACGCGGACGGATCCCGAGTCGCGCTCCCCCGCTGACCCTGACGATCGGGTGGGCCGGGACGCGGCAGAGGCCCCCGGAGGGGCCTCTGCGGTGTTCCGTGGTGGGCGTAACAAGACTCGAACTTGTGACCCCTGCCGTGTGAAGGCAGTGCTCTAGCCAACTGAGCTATACGCCCCTGCGGGTGACGGACCTTAGCCGGAGCGCCCTCGGGCCCTCCACATCGGATCTGGGTCAGGTGCTGGGCTCGTAGCGGCAGGCGTGGTCGATGGCGAGGGTCTCCTCGAGCACGGCGAGCAGGCGCAGGACGGCAACATCGGCGTGCTGGGGGCCGACGACCTGGAGGCCGACGGGCATGCCGTCCGCGGTGAACCCGGCGCACACCGAGCCCGCCGGCGAGCGGGTCAGGTTGAACGGGTACGTGTAGCGGACCCACGACACGTCCTCGACGCCGTTGACGACGCCCGCCGCCGAACCGAACGGGGTGTGGCCGGCCACCGTGGGCGTCAACAGGAGTGGTGCCTGGTGGAACAGCTCCACCAGCTTCAGGTTCAGGAGGTGGGCCGTATCGGACGACTCCAGGGCGGTCGTCGGGCCGGCCGTGTCGCGCGCCCACTCGAGCATGGCTGCGAGCGAGGGGTCGAGGTCGTCCCACGAGCCGTTCCCCGCGGCGATGGCCCCCTCGACCACGCGGAGGTTGGCGGTGAGCGAGAGCATGAGCCACGGGACGGCGGGGTCCTCGTCGTACACGTCGTCGATGACGATGACCTCGGTGCCGCGCTCCTCGAGCTTGCGCACCGCCGCCTCGCACACGGCGCGGATCTCCGGGTCGAGCACCGCATAGCCAAGCGTCGGCGACCAGACCACCTTGCGGGGCGCGTGCAGGTTCTCGACCGCGTCGCGCCACGACTCGTCGGGCATGGGAAGGGCCCGCAGGTCGGTCGGATCAGGGCCGATCACGGCGTCGAGCACGTAGGCGCTGTCGCGCGCCGTGGCGACGAGGACGCCCTTGCTGGACAGATCGGCCCAACCGGGCGGCGTCGGGCCGCCCGCAGGCACCCGCCCGAGCGACGGCTTCATCGTGGTGAGCCCGCAGAGCGACCCGGGGATCCGCAGCGAGCCGCCGCCGTCGGAACCGGTGGCCATCGGGACCATGCCCGCCGCGACGGCGGCCGAGCTGCCGCCCGAGGACCCGCCGGCCGAGCGCTCCAGCGACCACGGGTTGCCCGTGCGGCCGAACACCCGGTTGTCGGTGTCGGCCTTCCACGCCAGCTCCGGCGTGTTGACCTTGCCCACGATCACGCACCCGGCCTGTCGCAGCCGGGCGACCAGGACGGAGTCCTCGGTCGCGGGGGCCGCGTCGGCGAACAGCAGCGATCCCTTGGTGGTGCGGAACCCGATCGCGTCTTCGGTGTCCTTCACCCCGATGGGCAGCCCGGCGAGCGGCCCGAGGTCCTCCCCCGCGACGACGCGGGCGTCGATGTCGGCCGCCTGGGCCAGCGCGGCCTCGGCGTCGACGGCGACGAAGGCGTTCACCTCGTGGTTGGTCGCCTCGATGCGAGCCAGCGCGTGCCGGGTCAGCTCCCGCGAGGACACCTCCCCCGCACGCACCCGTCCAGCCAGATCCTCGATGTCGTGACGTCGGAAGTCCATGGACGGCGACCCTACGTCTGCCGCCCGCGCCGTGCCTTCAGTAGCCCGCGTCGATGTCCACCAGGCCGACGAAGGGCTGACCTGCTGCGTACCGCCGCACGTTGTCGGTGATGCGCGCGCTCAGGAGCGGCCGGGCCATTGCCCGAGTGTTGGCGGTGTGCGGGGTGATGATCGCGTTGGGCAGCGACCAGAGGGGGTGGTCATCCGGCAGCGGTTCGGGCTCGGTGACATCGAGTCCGGCACCGCCGATGGAGCCGGACGCGAGGGCGTCGACCAGCACGTCCGTCTGGACGTGGGCACCGCGCGCCACGTTCACGAGCCAGGCGTGCGGCTCCATCGCGGCCAGCTCGTCGGGCCCGATGAGGCCCACGGTGCTCGGCAGCAGCGGCAAGGCGAGCACCACCGCTTCCGCCCCTCGCAGCGCCTCGAGCCGGTCGCCGGGACCGACCACGCGGTCGACGCCCTCCATCGGGCCCGGGGTCCGGCGCACGACCGTGATCACGCAGCGGAACGGGGTGAGCAGCTCGATAAGGGCCTCGGCGATTCCCCCGCCGCCGAAGACCGTGACGCGTGCGCCGATGAGGTTGCGGCCGGCATCACCCGTCCAGGTGCGCACCCTGGCGTAGTCGTGCAGGTTCCGGAACCCCGCGAGCAGCAGCGCCAGCGCGTGCTCAGCCACCGGGTCCGCGTAGACGCCCTTGGCACAGGTCCACGTCCGATCGTGGCCGAGCAGCGGGAGGTACGGCTCGATGCCGGCCCACGGGAGCTGCACCCAGTCGATCTGCGGGTTGGCCGCCAGCAGCCGGGCGAGGCCGCCGGGATCGTCGGCCTGGGTCCACACCACCGCCGTGGCGTCCGCGGGTGCGACCAGCTGACCACCGCCGGCCTCGACCGACGCGTCGATCCAGGCGGCCGAGACGGGCGCGGTGGCGATCGCGGGGTGACCACCAGGAGCCATGGGCGGGACGGTACCGCGCCGGACGCCACAGACGGCCGACCACCCGGCGCCAGCGGTCCGTCACCAAGCGTTGCGTGCACCCGCGCCTCGGGTGAGAACCGAGCAGGTATTCGACTCTTTGCTGACGGTGTGTCAGACTTGCGACGGAGCGGCTCGGGGGAGGCCGGCGGACCGCACGCACCACCACACAGAGGGAACCTGCACGCGATGAAACGACGTTCGCTTCGACACATCCTGCTGGCCACGGCCGCAGTGGCATCCGGGTTGGCCATCGCGGCCAGCGTCGGTGACCCTGCGAGCGCGGTCGACACCACCCAGAACTGGTCTCCGGGCACCGCGTGCGGCACCTCCCAGGCCGTCACCGCTCCGGCCAACACCGTGTCGGTGAGCATCACCGCGGTGGGCGGCAAGGGCGGCCAGAGCGGTTCGCAGGCATCGAGCGCGAAGCGCCCCGGCGGCAACGGCGGCCAAGCGTTCGGCACCTTCGCTGCCGCACCCGGCCAGGTCTTCTCCGCCGTCGTGGGCTGCAA
Source organism: uncultured Iamiaceae bacterium (assembly GCA_964501845.1). Classification (GTDB taxonomy): domain Bacteria; phylum Actinomycetota; class Acidimicrobiia; order Acidimicrobiales; family Iamiaceae; genus Aquihabitans. Next base: position 114 of record CAZCVS010000099.1, on the reverse strand, counting down.
CGGTGCGAACGGCCAGAACGGAACGGCCACCAACACCAACGCGGCGGGCTGGTCCGCCGGCGGCAGCACCGGCAACGGCTCGATCGTGATCTTCCAGCCCGGCGCCGGCGGTGG
>CAZCVS010000098.1:2262-9340 GCA_964501845.1 uncultured Iamiaceae bacterium | reverse complement strand
GGCGGCACGGTCGAGCGTGAAGCTGGCGTAGTACTCCTCGGCGATGTCCGAGGCGGACTCGATCCAGATGGTCTTGACGATGTGGCCCTTGATGTCGAGGCCGAGGATGAACTCGGCGTGCTCGCGGGCCTCAGCGGTGTTGGCAGCGAGCTTCACGCCGCCCGCCTTCCCGCGACCACCGACGTGGACCTGGGCCTTGACCACCACCGGATAGCCGATGCGATCGGCCGCAGCCACCGCATCGTCCACCGTGGTGACCGCTTCACCTTCGGACACCGGGATGTCGTAGGTGGCGAAGAACTGCTTGCCTTGGTATTCGAGAAGGTCCACTCGGACTCCTGAGATGAGGTTCAGCGCGTGACCGGGCGATACTAGGCAGGTGTCTGGAACCTGTTCCCATCCGAGCCTGCGCCGCGAGAGCGTCGCGTGAGCCCCGTCGACCAATCCCGCAACCACGTCGGGCGAGCCGCCACGGTCGCCCTCGTCGGCGTCGTGGTCCTCGGCCTGGCATTGGGCCTGGTCACGCTGGCGCTCGGGGGCCGCAACAGCACCGACCTCAACATCGGCGACCAGACCTTCCAGGCCGGCAACGCCGAGAAGAAGGCCGAGCTGATCGCCGAGGAGGGTCCGATCCTCTACGCCGACATCTCGGGTCGCAAGGACCGCGACATGATCCTCACCCACACCGGCGACGACCCCGAGACCGGCTGGCACGCCTTCTTGGCCGCCCCCATCGACAAGGCCCGCGACTGCACGTGGGAGTGGCAGGCCGACGAGGAGCTCTTCCGGGCGAAGTGCGATGAGGATCTCACCGCACCGGCCGATGGCGAGGGCCTGCCGCAGTTCGAGGTGACAGTCGTCGACGGCCAGCTCGACGTCGACCTCAACGCCGACGCCCGAGCCGCCGCCTCCAGCACCACGACCACCGGGGGCTGATCGCACCTCCGGGCCGTAGGGTGCGCGCATGCAGCGCATCGTGTGCACCCAGTGGGGCCCGCCCGAGGACCTCGTCCTCGCGGAGGAGGCCGATCCCGTCCCCGGCGAGGGCCAGGTGGTCGTCGAGGTGGCCGCCGCCGGCGTGAACTTCGTCGATGCCCTCTTCGTGGCTGGGACCTACCAGATCAAGGTCCCGCCGCCGTTCACGCCGGGCAGCGAGCTGGCGGGCACCATCACGGCTGTCGGGCCCGGGGTCGAGCTGCTCCAGGTCGGCGACCGCGTCCTCTCGTCGCTGGGCCTCGGCGGGTTCGCCACCCATGCTGTGCTGCCCGCGCTCGGGGTCACCCGGATCCCCGACGAGCTCGAACTGACCACCGCGGCGGCGCTCGTCCAGTCCTACTGCACCGCCTGGTTCGCGCTGAAGCGCCGCACCACGGTGCGTCCCGACGAGACGGTCCTCGTCCTCGGCGCCGGCGGCGGGGTGGGCCTGGCCGCGATCGACGTCGCCCGTTCGATGGGCGCCCGGGTCATCGCCGCCGCCTCCACCGACGAGAAGCTCGAGGCGGCCCGGGAGATGGGCGCCACCGAGACGATCGCCTACGAGACCGAGGACCTCAAGCTCCGTGCCCGCGAGCTGTCCGAGGGCGGGGTCGACGTGGTCATCGACCCGGTCGGCGGGTCCCACACCGATCTTGCGCTGCGGGCGCTCGGGGTGTTCGGCCGCCTGGTGATCATCGGCTTCGCCGCCGGATCGATCGCCTCGCTCCCCGCCAACCAGGTCCTGCTCAAGAACCGGACCGTCGTCGGCATCGACTGGGGCGCCTGGGCGATGCAGCACGCCGCCGGGCAGGCCGTCCTGCTCGACGAGGTGCTCGACGCCGTCCGCCGGGGCGATCTCCACCCGATCGCGCCCTCGCAGCGTCCCCTCGCCGAGGCCGGCGCCGTACTGCGCGACCTCCTCGACCGCCGCCTCCAGGGCAAGACCGTCCTGGTCCCGTGACCGCACGAACGACAGCACCGAGCCGTTCTTGTCGCTGAACGACAGGCACAGGGTGTCGTTCGACGACAGGAACCGGATGGCTCTGGTTCTTGTCGCAGGATCGCTGGCCTGAGGCGTCGTTCAGCGACAGGAACCGATGCGGGCTCGGGCTGACCGACCTAGCCGCCGAGGAGCGTGCGGCCGTCGTCGGTGATGGTCCAGTACGGGTTGTGGGCGACCTCCCAGGCATGGCCGTCGGGATCGCGGAACATCCCCGAGTAGCCGCCCCACTCGGTGGATGCACCCGACCGGCCGATAGTGGCACCTGCGGCCTCGGCTTCGGCCAGCAGGGCGTCGACCTCCTCGGGCGAACGGGTGTTGTACGCCAGCGTGATGCCGCCCCAGCCACCGCCGTCAACCACGGCCGAATCGGCAGCGAGCTTCTCTCGGCTCCACAGGGCCACGACCATGCCGCCGACCTGGAAGAACCACACGTCGTCGTCCGGGGTCTGCCCCTTCCACCCCAGCGCCTCGTAGAAGGCGTTCGATCGGGCCGCGTCGGCCACGCCCAGCGTGATCAGGGACAGTCGCTGCTCCATGACCTTCAGCCTGGCAGGAAGGGCAGCCGGCTGCCTACGTTTCGGTGACCAGGGCGACGACCTCGCGGCGCTGGACCTTGTTGGTGCCGGTGCGGGGGAGCTCATCGACGGCGACGTAGCGAACCGGCTGCTTGTAGGCGCTCAGCCGGTCGGCCGCCCATGACGGGAGGTCCAGCCCGTCGAGTGATGCACCTTCGGTGAGGCGGACCGCGGCGACGGGCACCTCGCCGTCGCGCCCGTCAGGGACGGCGACGACGGCTGCTTCCAGCACGTCGGGGTGATCCTCGAGCGCCTGTTCGACCTCCACGGCATAGACGGAGTAGCCCCCGCGCTTGATGACGTCCTTCATGCGGCCTTCGAAGTTGATGATGCCGAGCGGACCCCGGCGGGCGAGGTCGCCGGTGCGCAGCCAGCCGTCGCCGGTGAGGGCACCAGCGCTGGCCTCAGGCGAGCCGTGGTACCCCTTCAGCACGCCGGGACCGCTCAGCCACAGCTCACCGACGCCGCCCATGGAGACCTCGTCGCCGGCATCGTCGACCACCTTGAACTTGACTCCCGGCAGCGGCATCCCGACCGAACCGCCGATGGAAGCCGGCACCAGCGGCGGCGACACCCGGATGGCCACGCCACCAGCGGTCTCCACCATGCCGTAGCCCTCGGCGAAGATCGCCTCACCGAGCGACCCGATGAGCGGAAGGGTCGCCGAGGCGCCCATCCGCTTGAACCGCTTGGCCAGGTCGACGGGCATGGCGTCGGCCCCCGAGATCCAGAGGCGGACGGACTTGAGGTCGCGGTCCGCCGCTCCCGCCTCATCCAGCATCCGGTACATCGCGGGCACACCCGCGAACACCGTCGCCCGGCGGCCCTCGATGGCGTCGAGCACGTGGAGCGGGTTGAAGCGCGGGAGGAAGCGGACCGGGACGGCCGCGCACGCCGCCCCGACGACGATGGCGAACCCGAAGATGTGGGCGACCGGCAGCGCCACCACCAGCTCGTCGCGGTGGAGTTCGGTGGGGACGATGGCGACCATCGACATGCCGCCGAGCAGCCCCGCGTGGGTCAGCTCGGCGCCCTTGGGCTTGCCGGTGGTGCCCGACGTGTAGAAGAGCGCGGCGATGTCCGTCGGGTCGGCAGGCGACGCCGGACCGAAGCCGACATCGCTGGCCACGTCGTCGGCGGATCGAACCACCAGCGACGCGCCCGAGTCGGCGACCACGTGGTCGATCTCGCCCGGCGCCATCTGGCCGTTGACCGGCGCGGGCCGCCGCCCGGCGCGCGACACCGCGAGCGTCAGCAGGAACTGCGAGTAGCCGTTGGGGGTGGCGATCACGACCCGGTCCCCCGGCTCGCTGCGGGCCGCGACCCCCGCCGCCCACAGGTCCACCAGCTCGGCGGCATCGGACGTCGTGAGGTGGAGACCACCGTCGGGCTCGGACACGAGGGCCCGCTTCGGGTGGACGCTCGCCACCATCTCCAGCAGGGTTCCGAGGGTCAGCCCCCGGCCCCGGGCCAGGTCGATCCGGTCGGTCAGCCGCATCCGTTCACCCTACGGCCACCAGGCAACGACCCGATCCGCCCCTGGCTCGGGGTGGGACGCCGATCAGGCCTTCTTCAGCGGGGCCCAGGCCAGCAGCAGCACCTTCTGGCCCACGGTCGGGAAGTGGATGGTGATCTCGGTCTTGTCGCCGCTCCCCCGCAGGTCGAGCACCACGCCCTCGCCCCACTTGCCGTGGACGACGTCCTCACCGACCTTGAACTGGGCGCCACTCGGGGCCGAGGCGGTTGCCTGCTGGCCGGCGGCGATGGCCTGCTCGACCATGCGCTCGCGGTTGGCCTGGCGCCGTTCCGACGAGATGCGGCTCTGGCGCTCCGGCCGGTCGCCCCAGCTCGACGCCGACGAGGTGGTCCCCGCGCTGTCGGACCAGCTGCCTGCACGCGAGCTGCGGCGGTTGCCGTCGATGGACTCCACCAGGCGCTGGGGGATCTCGTCGAGGAACCGGCTCGGCGGGTTGTACTGGGTGGACCCGTACAGCGTCCGGCTCCAGGCGTGGGTCAGGTAGAGCCGCTCTCGGGCCCGGGTGATGCCCACGTACGCGAGGCGCCGCTCCTCCTCCAGCTCGGTGGGCTCCCCCAGTGACCGCAGGTGCGGGAAGATCCCATCTTCGAGACCGATGAGGAACACCGCCGGGAACTCCAGGCCCTTCGCAGAGTGCAGGGTCATCAGCACCACGAACGAGTCGTCGTCAGGGATCTCGTCGGAGTCCGCCACCAGGCTGACCTGCTCGAGGAAGACGTCGACCGACTCGGCCTCGCGGGCGAAGCCGACCAGTTCGGACAGGTTCTCCAGCCGGCCCTCGGCCTCGACGGAGTGCTCCACCTGGAGCTCGTCGAGGTAGCCCGAGCGACCCAGCACCGACTCCAGCAGCGGCCCCGGGCCCTGGTCGGCGACCTCGGCCGAGTTGTCGATGACCGACAGGAACTCCGCGATGCCCTTGACCGCTCGGCCCGCGATGCCGGCCTCGTCGGACCGGCGCAGGGCCTCCATGAACGTGTGGCCGTGCATGGCGGCCCACGCGTCGAGCTTGTTGACCGTCGAGTCCCCGATGCCACGCTTGGGGACGTTGAGGATGCGCTTGACCGCGACCTCGTCCGCCGGGTTCACCACCGCCTTCAGGTAGGCGAGGGCGTCTTTGATCTCCCGGCGGTCGTAGAAGCGGGTGCCGCCCACGACCTTGTACGGGATGCCGGAGCGCAGGAGGTGCTCCTCCATGACCCGGCTCTGGCCGTTGGTCCGGTAGAAGATCGCCACGTCGCCCCAGCGGTGGTCGCCGGAGTCGTGGAGCTTGGCGATCTCGTGCGCCACCCACTGCGCCTCGTCGGTCTCGGTGTCGGCGTGGTAGCGGATGATGGCGTGGCCGTCGCCCTCGTCGGTCCACAGCTCCTTGGGCTTGCGGCTCAGGTTGTTGGTGATGACCGCGTTGGCCGCATCGAGGATGGTCTGTGTCGACCGGTAGTTCTGCTCCAGCACCACCACCGTCGCATCCGGAAACGCCTCCTCGAACTCCAAGATGTTCCGGATGTCTGCGCCGCGGAACTTGTAGATGGAATTCCTAACGACAATTCCGCCCGCCACGAACGTGTGCGTCGGCGATACCTCAAGGTCGTGCACAGGTCCCGAGTAGTCACCAACCTCGACTTCATCGACCCTCACGGCCCGGAGCGAACCATCGGCGTCAGCTTCAAGCAGTTCCATACCCGGACGGAGGTGGCTGAGGGGCATCAGGTCCCAGATCTGGCCAGCGATGCTCGCCCTCCGGCGGATGTCCAGGCCTCCCGCGTACGCGATCGCATTCGCCATCTCCACGGTCTCGATGAACGAGGTCCTGAAGATCTCCAGGAGGTACTTCCCGGGTGTCTTGCCCTCACGAACGGGGAAGCCGCCGGTCTTCAATCGGCGAGCTATTTGCTCCCGATTCGAAGACCACTGGATTCGATGTCCGGCGTTGGCTCCGCGCACATCGGAGAACATCGTCAGGTTCAGCGTCTGTCGCCGGCGGCCGTTCCTGGGCACGAGATGTGGGAACTCGAACAACAGGTCGAGGTCCTCAAGCAGGTCCTTCGCGCGGGTCTCGGTGTCGATCGCTGAGAAGAGACGTTCGAGCGCGTCCTGCCCCATCGCGAGACCCGGTCGACCATTCGCATGGAAGCACGCTGTCGGCAGGCCGTACTGCGCCGCGAACCAGGACTCCCACCACGCTGCGTCCTCCAGCGTCGGATAGACGCCCAGTATCCAGAGGCGATCGCCGAGCTCTTGGTTCATTCGGACACGGGGACCAAAGTCCATCTTGCCGCGACCGTCTGGGCGCACACTCTTCGTCCGCCCGATCCGATAGCCCTGATCCGTCCGCTCCATCAGGTAGACGAGATGGAGGCCCTCATCGAGCACGATGCGGGCAGGGACCATGTGGTGCGGCGTGCCGACCAGCTCCCCCGCGCCCGCCTTCACCCGGTACACCCGGCCCTCGTATCGCCCAGGAGCGATGGCCGTGACCGTCCCAGCCTCGACCGAGTCTCGACCTCGGGCACCGAGCACCTGGTCGCCGACCTGGATGTCTTCGATGGGACGGTCTCCGTCGGGAGTCTGGACCAGCGTGCCGGGGAGGAGGCACTGGTCGCTGTCGCCGACGATGCAGACGTTGTGGTGCTCGCCTGCCAACTGGAGGATGAGCTCGTTCTGGACCTTGTTGGTGTCCTGGTACTCGTCGACGAGGACGTGCTGGAAGCGGCGGCGGTAGTGGTCGAGGACCTCGGGCTCGCGGCGGAACAGCTCCACCGCGTTGCGGAGGATGTCGTCGAAGTCCATGGCGCCGGCCTTGAGCAGGCGGTCCTGGTACTCGGCGTAGACCTCGGCGATCTTGCGCTCGAAGATGACCTCGGCCCGGGCCGCGAACGCCTCAGGGCCGACGTCGTCGTTCTTGGCCGCGGAGATGGTGGCGTGGACCGAACGGGGCGGGAAGCGCTTGGCGTCCAGGTTGAGATCGCGGATGACGTAGCCGGTGAGGCG
>CAZCVS010000098.1:0-2252 GCA_964501845.1 uncultured Iamiaceae bacterium | reverse complement strand
GAGGCGGACGGCATCGGCCTGGTCGTAGATGGTGAACGACGACGGGTAGCCGAGGCGGTGCCCGTCGCGGCGCAAGATGCGCACGCAGGCCGAGTGGAACGTCGACACCCACATCTTCTCGGCCACCGGGCCGACGAGCGCGCCGACCCGTGTCTTCATCTCCTGGGCGGCCTTGTTGGTGAAGGTGATGGCCAAGATCTCGAACGGCGACACCCCGTTCTTGATGAGGTGGGCGATGCGCGAGGTGAGCACCCGGGTCTTGCCCGAACCGGCACCGGCGATGACCAGCAGCGGCCCCTCGTCGTGGATCACGGCCTCCCGCTGGACCGGGTTCAGCCCCTCGAGGAGCTCGGCGTCAGACGGCGTGGCAGGCATCGCGGCCACCCTACCGGCGGCCTCTGACACCGGAATCTGGAGCCGGTCGCCCGGCCGATGGTCTCGGACCGCGAGCCGGGCGGGAAGAATGGGGGCATCGTCTCCGTGCACTCGGCGCTTCGCGCCCCCTCCCCGGCGCCGCGCCGATGACCCCGCGCCGAAAGGGCACGGTCCAGAGCCGCGCCGTCAAGCGCACCCTGCTGCTCGTCATCACGCTGTTCGTCTTCTACTACGTGGTCATCCCGACGTTCGCCCGGTCCCGGGAGTCGGCGGACCGCCTGGCGCAGCTCAACCCGCTGTGGATCCTCCTCGCCGTGGGCCTCCAGATCGCCTCGCTCCTCTGCTACACGGTCCTGACGCGGGTGACCCTCCCGCCCGAGCCGAAGCTGTCGCTCTTCACGATCTTCCGCATCCAGATGGCCACCAAGGCGGTCGGCAACCTGGTACCGGGCGGGTCGGCTGCCGGCGGCACCCTCGGGTACCGCCTGTTCACCACCGCCGGCATTCCCCCCGCCGCCACCGGGTTCACGCTGGCCAGCGTCGGGCTGGGGTCGGCCGTGGTGCTCAACCTGATCCTGTGGGTGGCCCTGCTCATCTCGATCCCGCTGAACGGCTTCCGTCCGGCGTACGTCACCTCCGCCATCGTCGGGGTGCTGTTGCTGGCCCTGGCCGCGGGGCTCGTGTACCTGCTGATCGAGGGCCGCGACCTCGCCGAGCGGGTGCTGCGAGCCATCTTCCGGAAGCTGCCCTACGTCGAGGAGGAGACCGCCGCCCGCTTCGTCCACCAGACCGCCGACCGCATCCAGGAACTCGCCCAGCAGCCCGAACTGGTCCGGCGGGGCGTCCTGTGGGCCGCGGCCAACTGGCTGCTCGATGCCGCCTGCCTGTGGGTCCTGCTCCACGCCTTCGGCTACACGATGAACCCGATCAACCTGATCGTCGCCTACGGCGTCGTGAGCGTCGTGGCGTCGATCCCCATCACCCCCGGCGGCCTCGGCGTCGTGGAGACCGCCCTGCCCGCCCTGCTGGTCACGTTCGGCGCTCCGTTCCAGGCCGCCACCTTCGCCGTGCTGTCGTGGCGGCTCATCCAGTTCTGGATGCCGATCCCGGTGGGCGGCTTGTCCTACGCCTCGCTCAAGCTCGGCCCGCTCGGCCGGCGCCGGCGCCTGGCCGCGGTGAGGGACCTCGCCAGGGAGGCGGGCGAGAACGCTCGCGTCCGCGTCTGGGACCAGGAGACCGGGCAGTACCGCGTGGTGCAGGCCGATGCGGCCGAAGCCATGCTCGCCGCCCAGGCGCAGGGCCACGACGAGGCGACCGAGCCGACCACCGACGCGCCGGCACCGGACGGGCCACCGCCCGACCACCCCGATCCCGACGAGTTCGGCGACGACGAGGACGACAGCCCCCACGTCGCCACCGGGCCGATCTAACGGTCGGTGCCCGCCACGCCGGCCGTGAGGCGGGTGCGGAACAGGTCGAGGACCTGGTTCAGCGCGTCGTGGGTGGGGTGGCCGGGCTCGTCGACGAGGTCTTCGGTGAGCACCGAGTGCGCGAGCTTGCGGTTGCCGTGGGGGTTGCCCTCCGACGAGTCGATCTCGACACCCACGAACGAGTCACCGAGCTCCTCGCGCAGGCGGGCGAAGCGGTCGGGCGGCGACAGCGGGTCCCGGGTGAACCGCAGCCCGAGCACGCACAGGTCCTCCTCGTCCTCGCAGCGGGCCTTGACCGCCGCGAGGTCGGCGGGTGAGAGGTTCAGGTCTCGCTTGTAGGCCTTGTTGAGCACGAACGGCAGCGACGGCTGCGACAGCACCGGTGCCGCGACGACGGGATCGACCATCATCGCCAGCGCGAAGTTGCCGGTGAGGCACATGCCGACG
>CAZCVS010000097.1:0-9357 GCA_964501845.1 uncultured Iamiaceae bacterium | reverse complement strand
CGCCACCGACCCGCCCACGTTCACCCTCTTCGCCAACAAGGAGCTGCCGGCCACCTACCTCCGCTACATCGAGCGCCGGCTGCGCGAGGCGTTCGACATGGGGGCCACGCCCATCAAGCTCCGCGTCCGCCACCGGTCCAACTGAGCGCCGGGCTCCCAGACGACGACCCCCGCCGATGACCGAAGCGCCTCCCGCCCTCGAAGATCCGCCGCCGCACGGACTGACATCGACGGAGGTCGCGGCCCGCGTCGCGGCGGGCGAGACCAACGCGGTCGACGAGCACACGTCGCGCACGGTCACCGAGATCGTCCGGGCCAACGTCCTCACCCGGTTCAACGCCATCTTGGCGGTGCTCGCTGTCGCCGTCTTCGCCACCGGGCGGTTCGCCGATGCGCTCTTCGCGGTGGTCCTGGTGGTCAACGCCATCATCGGCATCGGCCAGGAGGTCCGGGCGAAGCGGACCCTCGACCGCCTCGCCGCGCTCCACGCCCCGTCCGCGGCGGTGGTCCGCGACGGCGCCGAGACCGAGGTGGCCATCGCGGACGTCGTCCTCGGTGACCTGGTGGTCACCCGGACCGGCGACCAGGTGCCGGCCGACGGGATCGTCGCGCACAGCGTGGGTCTCGAGGTCAACGAGTCCGCCCTCACCGGTGAGTCGGATCCGGTCCACAAGCAGGTGGGCGACACCGTGCTGTCGGGGACCATCGTCGTGGCCGGCCGGGGCCGCTTCCAGGCCACCGCGGTCGGGGCCGAGGCCTACGCCGTGAAGCTCGCGGCCGAGGTCAAGGTCTTCAAGCGGACCCGCAGCGAGATCGAGGTCTCGATCGACTTCCTGCTGCGCATCATCACCTGGGCCATCATCGGCGTGACCCCGCTCCTGCTGTGGTCGCAGTTCCGGACCAACGACGGCAGCGGCTGGCAGGAGCCGGTGCTCGGCACGGTCGCCGCCCTCGTCGGCATGGTGCCCGAGGGGCTGGTGCTGTTGACCAGCATCGCCTTCCTCCTCGCCGCCCTCGCCCTCACCAAGCGCCAGGTCCTGGTCCAGGAGCTACCCGCGGTCGAGGGCCTGGCCCGCGTCGACGTGGTCTGCCTCGACAAGACCGGCACCCTCACGGTGGGCGACATCGTGTTCGACGCCCTGCACGTGGTGGACGAATCGGCCATCGGCGAAGCGGTCGTCTCCGAAGCCCTCGGTGCGCTGGCCGACGCGCCCGATCCCAACGCCAGCCTGGCGGCCATCGGTGAGAAGTACCTCCCGGTGGAGGGCTGGGAGCGCGACGGCGACGTCTCGTTCTCCTCCGCCCGCAAGTGGAGCGCGGCGTCCTTCGGCGAGCGCGGCAGCTGGTACCTCGGCGCACCCGAGGTGCTGCTCGATGCCGACGACCCGCTGCACGACCAGGTCTCGACGCTCGCCTCCACCGGCCGGCGCGTGCTGGCCGTCATCCACGTCGACGGCCCCCTCCAGGGCGAGTCGTTGCCTGAAGCCCGCACCGCCGCCGCGCTGTGCACCCTGGCCGAGCAGGTCCGCCCCGACGCCGCCGAGACCCTGGGGTACTTCGCCGAGCAGGGGGTGACCATCAAGGTCATCTCGGGCGACAACCCGAGCACGGTGGGGGCCATCGCCACGGAGGTCGGCCTCGACGCCGGCACCCCGGTCGACGCTCGGACCCTGGGCGAGACCGCCGAGGAGCTCTCCGAAGCCGTCGCCGACACCACGGTGTTCGGCCGGGTGAGCCCCAAGCAGAAGCAGGCGATGGTCCGGGCCCTCCAGGACCAGGGCCACGTGGTGGCCATGACCGGCGACGGCGTCAACGACGCCCTGGCCCTCAAGGACGCCGACATCGGCGTGGCCATGGGCAACGGCGCTCCGGCGACGCGCGCCGCCGCCCAGCTGGTGCTGCTCGACGGCCGGTTCTCCCGGCTTCCGAACGTGCTGGCCGAAGGGCGCCGGGTCATCGGCAACATCGAGCGGGTCGCCGCCCTCTTCATCTCGAAGAACACCTATGCCTTCATGTTGATCTTGCTGGTCAGCATCGCCGGCCTGCCGTACCCGTTCGCCCCCCGCCACCTGACGCTCATCAGCGCGGTCACCATCGGCATCCCGGCGTTCGCCCTGGCGTTCGCGCCCAACACCGCCCGGTACCGGCCCGGGTTCCTGCGCCGGGTGCTGTCGTTCGCCATCCCTGCCGGCGTGATCTCGTCGCTGACGATCTTCTCCGCCTACCTCCTCGCCCGGTTCGAGGACCTGACGAGCGTCGAGCGCCAGACGGCCGCCACCATCGCCGCCCTCTGCACGTCGCTGTGGATCCTGGCGGTGCTCGCCCGGCCCTACAACCCTTGGAAGCTGGCGCTGCTGTGGGCGATGGCCGTGATCGCGGTCGCCGCCATCGCGATCCCCCCGGTGCGGGACTTCTTCGAGCTGTCGGTCCCGGCGCCCTTCCTGCCCCAGGCCCTCGCCATCGGCGCCGCGGGCGCTGTCGGCATCGAGGCTGCCTGGCGGGTGTCGTCCCGGTGGGCCGACCGCCCCCAGCGGTAGCATCGCCAGACCATGCACCATCCGCTGCTCCTCTTGGTCGCTGCTGCGTGTGCGGTGGCCGCGGCTGTCTGGGCCCGCTCTGCGCTGCGGCTCCGCAAGGTGGCGGGGCGCGCCGAGCGCGAGTTCGGCCGAGAGTCCGACGCCGCCACCGTGGCCCGATCCTCGTTCCGCAAGGATGTCCACTCCACGGTGCTCTACGCCGTGCTGGCCGTCGCCAGCGCCGGTGGAGCCTTCCTGGAGACCAGGTCCATCTGGCTGTTCGGCCTGGTCCTGATCCCGGTCCTGGTCTCGGTGATCTACGGGCGGGACTTCGTGCGCGACTCCCGCCTCGCGGAAGGCCGCCTGGAGCTCGAACGCCGCGCCGAGGAGGTGCTGAGCCAAGACGACCTGGCCCCCAAGCGCTGGGCCGAGCGGCTGGCTCCCGAGGACCTGCCCGACATCACCGGCTTCGAGGTGGGACGGGTGTACCAGGCGGGCACGGGGATGATGGCGGGCGACTTCTACGACGTGTTCCGGGTCGCCCCCACGCGGGTGGCCGCGGTCATCGGCGACGTGACCGGGCACGGTATCGAGCCCTCCATCACAGCGTTCCAGGCCAAGTACCTGCTGCGGGTGTTCCTCCGGCAGTTCCGGGACCCCGCGCAAGCCCTCGAGGAGCTCAACAGCCAGCTCTCGGCGCTCGACCGCGGCGAGGAGATGATCTCGCTGGTCGTGGTCGTGTTCGACACCGACGCCGGCACCATCCGCTACGCCTCAGCCGGGCACCCTGCCGTCTGGCTCTGGCACGAGAAGGACGTCCGGCCGCTGCGCAGCACGGGCCCGCTGCTGATGCTCGACCCCAACGGCACCTTCCACTCCCGGGAGCTTCGCCTCGACCAGGGCGATCTCGTGCTCCTCTACACCGACGGCCTCTCGGAGGCCCGCGCCGGCGACCAGCTCTTCGGCGAGGAGCGCATCGCCAACGCCATCCGCCGCGACCCCGGCGCCGACCCCGATGTGCTCGTGAAGTCGCTGCTGGAATCGGCCCGCGACTTCGCCCGCCAGCCGATCACCGACGACATCGCCATCCTCGCCCTGCGCCGCGAGTAGGCCGCCGGGCACTCGGGTCCGCGCCAGGCCGGTCGGTAGGATCGGGCGGTGACCGACGAACCGCCAGCCACCTCGCCGCTCGGCGAGCCCCACGCCGACCCGACCGACAGCGAGCGGGTCGCCGCCGCGGCGGAGCGGGCGCTGGCCGGCAACCTCGCCAAGGTCGGCGACAAGCTCGAGAAGCAGGGCAAGCTGTTCGTCCGAGACCGGTTGGACCTGCTGCTCGACGCCGGCTCCTTCGTCGAGGACGCGCTCCTCGCCAACGCCTCGTCGACCGATCTGCCCGCGGACGGGGTCGTCACCGGGGTGGGCCAGATCGACGGCCGATCGGTCGTCGTCGTCGCCAACGACCCCACGGTCAAGGCCGGCTCCTGGGGCGCCCGCACCGTCGAGAAGATGATCCGGGCGTCGGAGTACGCCCTCAAGCACGAACTGCCCATCTTCTGGCTCGTCGACTCGGCCGGGGCCCGCATCACCGATCAGGTCCAGCTCTTCCCGGGCCGCCGGGGCGCCGGCCGCATCTTCTACAACCAGGTGAAGCTGTCGGGCCGGGTTCCCCAGATCTGCTGCCTGTTCGGCCCGTCCGCCGCCGGCGGCGCCTACATCCCGAGCTTCTGCGACATCGTGATCATGGTCGAGGGCAACGCCTCCATGTACCTGGGCTCGCCCCGCATGGCCGAGATGGTCATCGGCGAGAAGGCCACGCTGGAGGAGACCGGCGGCGCCCGCATGCACGCCACCGTCTCGGGCTGCGGCGACAACCTCGCCGTCGACGACGAGGACGCCATCGACCAGGCCCGGGCCTGGTTCACCTACTTCCCGACCACCTGGCGCCAAGAGCCGCCCCGCTACGTCTCGGCGGAGCCGATCGCGCCGCTGCACGCCGGCAGCGTCCCCAGCGACGACAAGGCTGCGTACGACATCCACACGATCATCGACGGCCTGCTCGACGCCGAGAGCTTCTTCGAGATCAAGCCGCTGTTCGCGCCCGAGATGGTCTGCGGCCTCGGCTTGGTCGACGGCAAGCCGGTCGGCTTCGTCGCCAACAACCCCATGGTCAAGGGCGGGGTGCTGTTCACCGACACCGCCGACAAGGCCGCCCGCTTCGTGTGGTGCTGCGACGCCTTCAACATCCCGCTGGTGTTCCTGGCCGATGTCCCGGGCTTCATGATCGGCACCCAGGTCGAGCGCGAGGGAATCATCCGCCACGGGGCGAAGATGGTCACCGCCATCTCCGAGGCCACCGTGCCCAAGCTCTGCGTCGTGCTGCGCAAGGCCTACGGCGCCGGGCTCTACGCCATGGCCGGCCCCGCCTTCGAGCCCGAGGCCACCATCGCCCTGCCCACCGCCAAGATCGCGGTGATGGGCCCGGAGGCCGCTGTCAACGCCGTGTTCGCCAACAAGATCGCGGCCATCGACGATGCCGCCGAGGCCGAGGCCTTCGTGGCCGAGCAGCGGCGGATCTACGAGGAGGACGTCGACATCCTCCGGCTCGCCTCGGAGCTGGTGATCGACGCGGTCATCGAGCCGGCCACCCTGCGGGACGAGATCATCCGCCGCTTCCAGCGGGCCGAGGGCAAGGACCGCCACTTCTCGGACCGCCGGCACGGGGTCCCGCCCGTATGACCATCCCGGCGGGGCTCCCGAGGCGGGTCGCCATCCGCGATGTCGGCCCCCGCGACGGGCTCCAGCCCGAGGAGCCGGTGCCGGTGGCCGACCGCATCCGCCTCGTCGAGGCCCTGGCGGCTGCCGGCCTGCCTGCGATCGAGGTGGCGGCGTTCGTGTCGCCGAAGGCGGTGCCCGCCATGGCCGGAGCGGCCGAGGTGGTCGCAGGCCTGCCTGCCCGGCCGGGGCTCGTGCGGGCCGCTCTGGTGCCGAACGCCAAGGGGGCCTCGCTCGCGGTGGCCGCGGGTGTCGAGGAGATCACGGTCACCATCTCGGCGTCGGAGACCTACAACCAGCGCAACGTCCACATGACCACCGAGGAGAGCGAAGCCGCCATCGTGGAGATCGTCGGCATCGCCGGTGACGGCGGCGTCCCCGTCGACGCGGTCATCTCCTGTGCCTTCGGTTCCCCCTACGAGGGAGGGATCGCACCGGTCGAGATCGCCGACCTCGCGGCTCGGGTGCTCGACACCGGCGCCGACCGGGTGACCCTTGCCGACACCACCGGGATGGCCACCCCGCGCCGCATCCACGAGGTCATCGAGGCCGTCCGAGGCGCCGGCATCCCGGTCGAGACCGTGGGCCTGCACCTCCACGACACCCGCGGCACCGCGCTGGTGAACGCCTACGCGGCGCTCGAACGGGGCATCGCGCGGTTCGACACCGCCGTCGGCGGGCTCGGCGGCTCGCCGTTCGCCCACGGAGCCGGGGGCAACCTGGCCACCGAGTCGCTCGTCGCCCTGCTCGACGACCTCGGCATCGAGACGGGCATCTCGATCGAACCGCTGATCGCAGCCGCGGCGCTCATCGAATCCCTCGTCGGCCGGCCCGTGCCGAGCGGCGTGGCCCACCACGGCCCTCGGACCCGCGCCCACCAGGGCTGATCGGCCGGGCCGCTCAGGCGAGGCGCGGAGGCGGGGGCAGGACCGCTCCCAGCGCGTCGGCGAAGGCGCGGGCATCCCAGTGCGCGACCGGCTCGGGGTCCGCCGCGGCGATCAGCTCCGAGACGGCGGCTGCCGCGGCCTGCGGGTTCTCGAGCTCGACCACCCGCACGCCGGTCGAGCGGCGCAGCCCGCGGATCCGCAACCGGTCGTACTCGTCGCCCACCAGGGCCACGGCGCGGACGCCGGCGGAAGCCGCGACGACGCTCAGGTGGAAGCGAGTGCCGATGGTGATGGCCGCGCCGGCGATGAGCGCCACCGCGGCGCGGTCGCCGAGGGCCGGGTCCCACACCACCAGGTGCGAGGCGGCCCACGGGTCGCCGGCCACCACGGTCCGATCGTCGACGCCCCCCGGATCGGCGCAGTGGGGGAGGAAGATCAAGGCGGTGTGCTCGGGCAGGCCCTCGACCGCGGCCCGGACGGTCTCGAGGTGGCTGGCGTCCTTCGTCCCCTCGCGCAGGCTGATCACCGCATAGGCCCGGTCGGCGGGCACGTTCTGAGCCGCGAGCCACTCCGCCGCCACCTCGGCCTGCGCGCCGACGTGGTCCACCGCCGTGGTGGCCGGGTCGGGGACGACCTCGGGGGACACGGCCCGGCCGATGCGCCGGGCGGCATCGGCCGACGTCTGGTCGCGGACCGTGATCCGCGCCGAGTCGTTGAGCAGCTGGGCGAGCGCGGCGTGGTCGCGGCGCATCTCGATCGGCCCGATCGAGGGGCCCTCGACGAAGACCGGCAGCCCGAACGCCCGGGCGATGAGGGCCTCGACGGCGCAGACCATCAGGGCCTCGCCGGAGTAGCGGCTCGCCAGACCGCCGCCCGGCGCCAGCACCAGGGCACTGGCCTGGGCGAACGGGGCCAAGATCTCGGCGACGAGCGGGTCCGGCGGCGGGTCGCCCTTGGCCATGAGCCGGGCCTGGACCACCAGGTCTCGGGAGCGCCGGCCCCCATCGGCCGCCCGCGAGCTGGGTGCGGCCAGGGAGACCGGGCTGGTGGCCACCTCGCACCCGAAGCGCTCGGCGATGCCGTCGGTGGGGTAGGAGAGGAGCGTGGGAACCACGTCGGGCAGGTGCCGGGCGATGGCCACGAGGACCTGGCTCGTGATCAGGTCGTCACCGAGGTGGGCGAACGTCGAGATGCCCGTGGAGACCAGGACTCGGCGACCGGCCTGGACCTGGATGCGGGCCGAGGCGCGGGCGTCGTGCCACGCCACCCCGTCCTGCACCAGGCCGACCTGCACCTGGGCGACGCCGTCGGGGAGCGGAGCGGGGAGCGGGAGCCGCACCAGGGCCTCGTCGTCCGCCGCCACCGGACCCGGAAGCGGAGCCCGGACCTCGAACCCGACCTGGCCGCCCCGGTCGTCGAGGAACCGGGCACCCACCACGTCGGCCGGCTCATCCGCAGGGTCCCACGTGCGGCCGCTGAGGTTGACCACGCCGACCGTGACCACGGCGCTGCGCCCCTCGATGACCGAGATCGGATCGTGCGCCAAGAGGCGGATGCGGCTGTCGCCCGGCGCGGGCGGCGGCGTCTGGCGGCTGGCAGCGGTGACGACCGGCCCGAGCGCGTGCTCGTCCACCCGATCGGTGATCGGGGCCTGCGAGCCGGCCACGACCAGCAACTGGGCCGCCACCGCGGCGTCGACCGGCGGCACCGGCGCCGTGCGCGGCGCGGGATGGAGCCGCTCGGGCAGGTAGTAGGTCGTGCTGACCGACCACCCCTTGTCGGTGCGGTGCCCAGGGTTCTCGTACTCGTACGCCGTGGCCTTCGCCGACCGGGCGTCGTCGTCCCGCAGGAGGAGATCGAGGTGGTAGAGCGGCGTGTCCCAGAAGCGGGCCGTCCCCGCCACCTGGGCGGCCTGGTGGGCACCCGGGGGGAAGGTGGCGATGCCCGGTGTGGTGCGGATGAGCCGGAGGGCGGGATCGGGCCACCACGGGGCCTGGTCGAGCATGCGGTCGGGTCCGCCCCACAGCCACCGGTACTGGAGGTAGGCGTGGGTGATGCCCTGATCCCAGCCCGGCGTGGCCAGGCGGCGCAGCAGCGCCTCGCTGACCAGGTCGTCGCTGTCGAGGCGCAGCACCCAGTCGCCCGTGGCCTGCTGGTGGAGCCAGTGGAGGTTGGCCTCCAACGGGTACACGAACTCGGCGCGGATCACCCGGTCGGCCACGCGCTGGAGGGGTCCGAGGTGCTCGACCGGCACCCGGTCATCCACCGCCACGACGATCTCGTGGGCGACGCGGCGCACGTGGCGGAGCGATGCCGCGACGAGCGGCGTGGGCCCGTTGGTGAACATCACCACGGACAGACGGGGGAGGGGGGCCACGACGGCCGAGGGTACCCGTGCCCGCCTTGCTCTCGGGACCGCCCCCCAACCAGTGTGTCCCGGTGCCGTGGTGTGAGACGTGCGATCGCTTCTACAACCCCAAGCAGCTCGCGCCCGACGGCACCTGCATGACCTGCGGGCGCTTCATCGCCGATCCCGCCGAGGAAGCGGAGTCCACCAGCAAGGCCCCCTGGCACTTCTGGGTCCTGGTGGTGGCCCTGATCGCCTACCTCGGCTGGCGCCTCATCGAGGTCATCATCTGGGCCGTCACCGGCGACTGGCCCAGCTGACCGACCAAGCCGGGCGCCCTACGATCCGGCGATGGCTGAGGAACTTCCGTGGTGGGCGTCGACCGTGATCTACCAGGTGTACCCGCGGTCGTTCGCGGACTCGAACGGGGACGGGATCGGGGACCTGCCGGGGATCACGGCGCACCTGGACCACGTGGTGGACCTCGGGGTGGAGACGCTGTGGGTGTCGCCGTTCTTCGCCAGCCCGCAGCACGATGTCGGCTACGACGTGTCGGACTACCGCGACGTCGCCCCGGAGTACGGCACGCTCGACGACGCCCAACGACTCATCGACGAAGCGCATGGCAAGGGCCTGAAGGTCATGTTCGACCTCGTCCTCAACCACACGTCGGAGGAGCACCCCTGGTTCGTCGAATCCCGCAGCTCGCGGGACAACCCGAAGGCCGACTGGTACGTCTGGGCCGACGGCTACAAGGGACGCAACGGCAAGCCCAAGCCACCGAACAACTGGCGCTCGGAGCTCCAGCTCCCCAAGGCGTGGCAGTGGTCACCGG
>CAZCVS010000096.1:0-9398 GCA_964501845.1 uncultured Iamiaceae bacterium | reverse complement strand
CCACCGGATCAACCGCCACCACCGGGTCCACCCCAAGGTGCCGACCCCGGCCCCCTTGACCTGGATGGCCGACCCCCGGGCCGCGGCCCGGCTGCACCGGCGCCTGGCCAAGGTGGGCCACACCGCCGGCGACGTGGCCGACGACCACCGGATCCCGCAGAAGAAGCTGCGCAAGCCGGTCGAGCAGCCGGAGATGGTCGTGCTGGCCGAGGAACTGCGCCAGCAGGCCCTGAACCTCGACCTCCGGGTGGCCCGCACCGCCAGCCTGCCGACCACGGTCCGGCGGGCCCACCTCGCCGAGCTGGCGTCGTCGGTGTCCGATGCCGAGATCGCCTGCATCCGTCTTGTCTCGGTCAGCACCCAGACCCGCACGCCCCCGGTCCTCCCCACCAGCGAGGCCGACGACATCACGAACCTGGCCGGGCAGCTCGACCGCCTGGCCGAGGCTCACCGGATCCTCCAGCAGATCGACGAAGGCTCCGGCCTCACGACCCGCCCGGTCCCCTCCACCCGCTGACTACGCCTCCGCAGGCTCCTCGGCCTTGGCGGCCTGGGAGACGGCGACGAGACGCTCGAGCGCCTGCGCCGCTCCGCCCTCGACGAGCGACGTACGTGCCGCAGCGATGCCGCTCGGGAAGTCGTCGACGACGCCAGCGACCACGAGACCGGCGGCGGCGTTGAGGACGACGATGTCCGCCTTCGGCCCGATGGCCCCCTCGAGGATCTCCCGGGCCAGGCGAGCGTTGGTCTCCGGCGGTCCGCCACGGAGGTCCTCCATCGTGCCGCCCGACAGCCCGAGGGCGGCGGGGTGGAGGTCGTAGGTGCGGACCTCGCCGTCGCGCAGCTCGTGCACCGTGGAGCTGGTGGTGATGGTGAGCTCGTCGAGGCCGTCGTGGCCGTAGACCACCAGCGCCCGCTCGGCCCCGTTGCTGGCGAGCACCTCGATCATGCGCTCGGCCATCGCCGGGTCGGACACGCCCGTGACCTGGCGCTTCACCCGGGCCGGGTTGGCGAGCGGGCCCACGAAGTTGAACACCGTCGGGATGCCCATCTCCCGCCGCACCGGGCCGGCGAAGCGCATCGCCGAGTGGTAGCGGGGGGCGAGGCAGAAGCCCATGCCGGCCTGGGCGACAGAGCGGGCCACCCCCTCAGGGCCGAGGTCGATGGCGACCCCGAGCTGCTCGAGCAGGTCGGCCGTGCCGCACATCGACGAGGCCGCCCGGTTGCCGTGCTTGCACACGCGCCCGCCGGCTCCGACGATCGTGAGGGCCGCCAGCGTGGAGACGTTGATGCTGCCGCTGCCATCGCCGCCGGTGCCGACGATGTCGATGACGCCGGCTGGGTCGGCCAGCACCACGGGGGTGGCCCGATCCAGCATGGCGCCGACCATGCCGGTCAGCTCCTCGGACGTCTCGCCCTTCATGCGCAGGGCGACGATGAACCCGGCGATCTGGGCCGGCGTGGCGTTGCCGTCGAGGATCTCGCCCATGGCGGCGGTGGCGGTGGCCCGATCGAGGTCGGTGCGCTGGGTCAGCGACCGCAGCACCGTCGACCAGCCACCCACTTCGTCCCATGTCCGCGTAGTCATGGCCGACAGCATGTCAGGTGCCGGAACGGCCGCTGCCACCATTGCCGCGGGCTACCGTCCCGCCGTGACATCGGCGATGACATCGGCGAAGCTGCCCGATCGGCTGATCGCCGTGCGCCGCGTGCTGACCTGGGTGGTGATCGCCCAGGTCGCGGTGCTCGCCGTGACCGGCCTCTACCTCGCAGTCGCCTACCACCCGTCTCCGGCCGAGTCCTGGGGCGTGCTGAACGCCGAGGAGACCGGACTCACGGGCCGCGAGTTCGCCCACTCCGTTCGCCGAGCCCACCGGTGGACCGCGTGGTCTGCGGTGCTCCCGGCCGTGGTCCTGGCCGCGGTCTCGCTGAGCGAGGCCATGGTCCGCTGGCGCGGCCCGAGCCGCCGTCGATCCGGTGTCGTCACGGGACCGGTGACCGCCGTCCTCGTGCTGGCGGGGATCGCCACCGGACTCGCCCTGCCGTGGGAGCAGCTCGCCCTCAAGGCGGTGACGGTCGGGACCGAGCACCGCGGCTTCGGGTGGCTGCTCGGCGACGACGTGCGGTTCGTCCTGATCGACGGCCTCGAGGTCAGCCTGACGACGATGCGCGCCGTGTTCGCCGCGCACGTCCTGGCGGTCCCCGCCGTGATGGCCCTCGCCCTCGGGTTCTCGGCTCGCCGGACCTGACCTCGCCCGTGGCAGAGATCATCAAGATGTTGTCATTGCGGCCAACCCAACCGGGGCGCACACTGACGGCGTGAGCGAGCCCCGCACCATCGTCCTCGTCGCCTTCGACCAGCTCCAACTGCTCGATCTCGCCGGCCCGATCGAGGTGTTCGACAACGCGGATCGCATCGCCGGCGGCGGGGCGTATCGGATCCTGGTCGCCACCCCCGACGGCCAGCGCGTCCGGTCCACGAGCGGCATCGAGATCGGCGGTGGCGTCGCCCTCGCCGATGCGCCCGACGAGCTCGACACGCTCATGGTGGTCGGCGGCCGAGGAACCCGCGCCCTCCTCGGCGACGACCCGTTCCTCACCGGCATCCGATCCCTCGCCGCCCGCTCCGAGCGGATCACGTCGGTGTGCAGCGGCTCGTTCCTGCTGGCCGCGGCCGGTCTGCTCGACGGCTACCAGGCGACGACGCACTGGGGATCGTGCGATCTGCTCGCCGAAGGCTGGCCCGAGGTCGAGGTCCTCCCCGACCAGACCTACGTCCGCGACCGCGACCGCTGGACCTCCGCCGGCATCACCGCCGGGATCGATCTCGCCCTCGCCCTGGTCGAAGCCGACCACGGCCCCGAACTGGCCCACGAGGTAGCCGCCTGGCTGGTGGTCTTCGCCCGGCGCCCCGGCGGCCAGGCCCAGTTCAGCGCCCAGCTCCAAGCCCAGGCGGCCCGCACGCCCGCCGTCGCCGCTCTCCAGCGCTGGCTGCCCGACCACCTCGACGGGGACCTGACCGTCGACCGTCTGGCCGAGCGTGCCGGGATGAGCCCGCGCAGCTTCGCCCGCACGTTCCGAGCCGAGACCGGCACCACCCCCGCCGCCCACGTGGAGGAGCTGCGGGTCGAAGCCGCCCGCCGCCTGCTCGAGACGACCGACCAGACCGTCGCCGCCATCGCCCGCGCCGTCGGCCTCAAGCACGTCGAGACCTTCCATCGGGCGTTCGTCCGCCGCATCGGCACCACGCCCGACCGCTACCGCCAGCACTTCGCCCGCACCTCCGCCTGACCGTCACCTCAAGGAGCCCGCCCATGCAGATCGCCATCGGCCTCTACCCCGAGTTCACCGCCCTCGACGCCATCGGCCCGTACCAGGTCCTCACCCAGGTGCCCGGCGTGGATGTGGTGCTGTGCGCCGCGCAGACCGGGCGGCTCTCGGACGACAACGGCCTCCTCCACCTCGACATCGAGCACACCTTCGCCGATGTCGCCACGCCCGACCTGCTCCTCGTGCCCGGCGGGTTCATCACCCGCAAGCTCGCTCGGGACCGCGACCCGATCGTCGACTGGATCGCGTCGGCCCACGAGCACACGACCTACACGACCTCGGTCTGCACGGGTGCCCTGCTCCTGGGCGCGGCGGGCCTGCTCGACGGGCTCGAGGCCACGACGCACTGGTACGCCTACGACGAGCTCGCCTCCTACGGCGCCACCCCCACGGAGCAGCGCGTGGTGCAGCAGGGGAAGATCTGGACCGCCGCCGGCGTCTCCGCCGGGATCGACCTGGCGCTGACCCTCGTGGCCGAGGTGTGGGGTCCGGAGGTCTCCCAGGCCATCCAGCTCGGCATCGAGTACGACCCGCAGCCGCCCTACGACAGCGGCGCCCCGAGCAAGGCCCACCCCGACATCCTGGCCCTGGTCCAGGCCGTCAGCGCCGAGAAGGAAGCCGCGGTCCGAGCCAGCTGATCAGTGCTCTTCGACGACGAGGCCGGCGTGGAGGCCGAGCGACGGGAGCACCCAGGACCGGTCGACGGCCGACAGCGCCGCTCGGAGTGCCGGCGCGCCGTTCTCCGCCGCGAGCACGGTGAGGGACCCGCCGTCGCCGCCGGCGCCGTTGACCTTCCATCCGACGGCGCCGTGCGCCCGGGCGACGTCGATCGCAGCCTGGTGGGCGGGGCCGATCAGACCGGCGTGGAGCTCGCGCTGGGCCTCGGTGGACGCGACCAGGACCTCGCCCCACTGGTCGAGCGCGCCGTCGGCCAGTGCCGCGGCCGCGTCGCCCGCGAGCGACGAGAGCCGCCGCAGCGCACCACGGGCCCGGTCGTGCGCGGGGCCGCCGCAGCCCACCATGGCGTTGATGACCTGGGCGTGGACCAGCGACGAGTCGTGCGGTCCGAACACCACCGTGACCAGCCGTTCGTCCAGTTCGGCGGACGTCCGCTCCCGCACCCCGATCGCCTCGTGGCGCGCCTCGGGGTAGGGACCGATGGCGAGGAGGCCGACGCCGCCCATCGCGGCGGCCCACTGGTCCTGGACCCCGGCCTCCCGACCAGCCCGCTCCGTCTCGACGTGGTGGGCCAGCACGGCCAGGTCCGCAGGAGACCGCCGGCCACCGGCCACCAGCGCATCGAGCGCCCCCAGGACGGCGATGAGGACCGACGCCGACGTCCCGAGGGAGGCGCCCGCGGGCACGCGAGAGGAGATCTGGAGGCGGACCCCGATCTCGTCCGGCAGGACGACCTCGCCCATGACCGCGGCGATGGCGTGCTCCAGCAGCGGGTGACGACCCAGTGTCGGGGTGGCCCACGACGGCGCATCAGGCAGTCCTCCCGGTCCGACGAACTGATCCACCCCGATGTCAGGAGCGACGAGGCGGACCACACCCTGAGGCGATCGCGAGACGAGCATGGCGCCGACCTCGACCCCCGGTCCCACGGCGACGTGGCACACCCGGCCCGGCGACCCGAACCACGTGTCGGTCCAGCCGCCGACATCGGCGACGCGGACCGGCGCAGCCGCCACCACCCGCCGCCCGACGATGATCTCCCCGGTCACGGCAGCGCGCCCCGCCGCGCCGCTCGACGCTCCTGGAACCGCCGCCAGAACCGGCGCACCGTGCGGAACAGGATCCACGACACGGCGATCGAGCCGACGGCGAAGACGGTGGCGACGATGCCGGCGATCACCGGGAAGGCCAGCGCCAGCGCGACCATGCCGGCCACCACGCCGTCCTCGGCGAAGGAGAGGGAGACGTTGCTGACCGGTTCCGGCGAGGTGTTGGCCAGGGCACGGGTGCTGGCCTTGGCGCCGTGCGCGGTGAGCGAGAACCCGCCGCCGAGCAGCGCGGCGACCACCTCGGAGCCACCGCCGTCGACGGCGAACATCGCGCCCAGCAAGCCGCCACCGATCGGACGGATCACCGTGTGCGCGGAATCCCACAGCGAGTCAGCCCACGGGACCTTGTCCACCACGAACTCCACCACGTACAGGACCGCCATCGCCGCCAGCACCCAGGGCTCCTGGATCTCGCTCGGCGTGTCGGCCCACCCGAAGCGCCCAGCCAGCCCGAGCAGCAGCACGGTCCCGTACAGGTTCAGGCCGGAGGCCCAACCCGACGCCATGATCGTCCCGAACGGCACCCGGTCATGCTGCCAGAGCAGGGCCGATGGGACCGGCGAGGCGCGCCGATGTCCCGGCCTGGGGCCGGGTGACGGAAGTGGTCGGAGCAGACGTCCCGAGCAAGCCGTCGCTCGGGCGGGCGGTCAGGTGGTGGCGGGGCCGGCTCGGGTGGGGTCGGTGGGGGCGCCACCGGTCGGGCTCGTCGGAGCGGGCGGTGCGGTGCCGGGGCGTTGGCCGGTGACGGTCGGGGGCGGCGGGTCGCCGTCGTCGTCGACCGGATCGGCCGGCGGCGGTTCAGGCGGGTCGGCTTCTTGGAGGTGGAAGCCGGAGCGGTCGAGGCGCTCGCCGGTGGGTGGCACGTAGCGGTGCGGAGCGATGCCGATGCCCGCGGCGGAGTCGGCAACGTGGCGACCAGGAGTGATGCCCAGGCCTGGTGGTGCGGGCCGGACGGGTTGGCCGACGGGGCCCAGGGGCTGGCCCCAGGCGTTGGTGAAGACCACGCCAGGCGCCGTGTGGCGCGGAAGGTCGGCGTTGCCGGTGATGTCGAGGCTGCCCTGGTGGTGGCCGCTGTGGTGGTAGCGGCACAACGCGATGAGGTTCCAGGTCTCGGTGGGGCCGCCGTCCTCCCAGTGCCGGATGTGGTGGATCTCCAACCCGGTGGTGCGCCCGCAGCCGGGCACCGCGCAGCCGCCGTCGCGGTGCTCGATCGCACGGCGCAGCCGGCGGTTGATGGCCCGGGTGACGCGTCCGGACCCCAGCGGCGCGATGCCGTCATGGACCAGCGCCCGCATGCGGACATCGCAGAGGATGTGGCGGCGCTGCCCCTCTGGCAGCGGAACACCTAGATGCGTCATCAGCTCCAGGCCGTTCGGGCCGGCCTCGAGGTGGGCGTGCACCAGGTAGCGGTCCGTGCCGGGCCGGGCCGCCTCCCCGGCGGCCAGCGCCGTCTCCGCCAAAGCGGTCAGCGCATCCGCCGCGTACACCGGCTCGGGGTCCACGCCGTCGGGCGCATCCGCCGCCGCCTGGCGCTTGAGGTCCTCATGCATCGCCTTGAGCGCCTGATCCACGATCGCACCCTTCGCCTCCGGCAAGCGGATGTGCGCGAAGTACCCGCGCTCGTCGTAGCCCGTCGCCACGCGGCCACGGGCTTCGAGCTCCGCATCGGACCCCGGGGTGGGCTTGGCCCGGTCATCGACCGGCTCGGGGTCGCGGTAGTGCGGCAGCGCCTGACGGAGCTGGCGCACCGTGCAGCACGACGCCACCCGCGCCGCCGACTCGTCGTAGCGAGCCGGGACGTAGCGGGCGACCTCCGCCGCCTGATCGACCGTCAGCTCCCCAGCGGCCAGCGCCGCCATCGTGCACGGCAGCTCCTCGGCACGGCGCGCCACCCGCACGATGCCCGCCGCACGGGCCGGCGAGACACCCGCCCGCCACGCCACCCACCTCTCCATCGAGAGGTTCGTACCGCCCGACACCCCGATCTCCAGGGCCCGAGCCGTGAGCGCCACCAGCCGAGCCTCCGCCACGTTGATGACCCCCTGCGTCTGCGCCAGCTCCTCGCACAGCGCGTCGTACTCGTCGACCGTGGCACCAGAGCCGCCGGCCGAAGCCGGGTCAAGGTCACGAGGGGGAGCCATGCACCTCAGTGTACGACAGCCACTCTCGAAAAGCGAACACCTGTTCGTCGAAGGACCGAAGTTCCTGGCGATGACCTGCCAACCAACCATCGCCCATGTTGATATCGGACACGAGGCGGCGGCGTGCCCGCAACCCGCCGGAGCGAGCCGTCCTCAGAGGTCGCTCAGTCCCACCAGAGGTCGTGGGCGAGGACCCCGCGGGCGATGAGGCCGAGCTGGACCTGGCTGGTGCCCTCGACGATGGTGAGCTGCTTGGCGTCGCGGTAGTAGAGCTCGGTCATGTGGTCCTTCATGTAGCCGGCGGCGCCGAGCATCTGGAGGGACAGGTTGGACGCCTTCACCGCGACCTCGGTGGCGTAGTACTTGCACATCGACAGGTAGGGCACGTCCTCCTTCTGGAAGCGGCCCTGGTCCGCCATCCACGCCGCCCGGTAGGTGAGCAGGCGGGCGGCCTCGATCTCGGTGGCGAGCTTGGCGATCTCCCACTGGATGCCCTGCATGTCGGCGATCGTCTTGCGGAAGGCGGCGCGCTCCTTCACGTACTCGGTGGCGTACATCAGCGCACCCTCGGCCAGCCCGATGCCGCGGGCGGCGACGATCGGCCGCATCGAGTTGAGGCCCTGCATCGCCAACTGGAACCCGCCGATCTCGCCGATGACGTTGGCGGCCGGCACCCGGACGTTCGTCAGGAGCAGCTCGCCCGTGTCGACGCCCCGCACGCCCATCTTGCGATCGGTGGAGCCGACCTCGACGCCCTCCCAGCCCCGCTCCACGATGAACGCCGAGATCGAGTTGTGGTTGCGCTCGGTGACGTCGTCGGACGTCTTGGCGAAGACGGTGTACCAGTCGGCCTGGACCACGCCGGAGATCCAGCACTTGGTGCCGTTGAGCACCCACTCGTCGCCGTCCTGCACGGCCTTGGTGCGCATGCCCATCACGTCGGACCCGGCCTGCGGCTCGCTCAGGCAGAAAGCAGCCCGCTTCGAACCGTCGGCGATCGGGGCGATGTACATCTGGTTCTGCTCCTCCGAACCGGCGATCATCACCGGGCCGGTGGGCAGGCGGGTGAGCAGCAGCATGAGGGCCGCCGTGTTGGAGTACTTCGCCACCTCCTCGATGGCGATGGTCAGCCCGAGTATCCCGGCACCGGAACCGCCCAGCTCGGTGGGGATGCACAGCCCGAGCAGGCCGGCGTCGCGGAACACCTCGAAGAGGTCCTGCGGGTACTCACCGGATTCGTCGATCTCCCGGGCCCGGGGCTTGACCTTGTCCTGGGCGATCCGCCGGCAGGTCTCCTGCAGCGCGGCCAGTTCCTCAGAGAGCTCGAAGTCCATGGCCGCCGACGGTACCGGAGCCCCCGGGCCGGCCGCCTACCGACGAACCGTCAGAGCTTGCGGACCATGGCGACCTGCTTGAGGCGCGGGTCCAGCTCGTAGGGGATGGTGGCACCCGTCGGCTCGAAGCCCTCGGCGAGGTAGAAGGCCTTGGCGTACTCGTTGCGCTCGACGACCCACATCCGCAGGCGGTCCGCGCCGATCGTGTGGGCCCAGTCAGCCACCGCGGCCAGCAGCGCCGTGGCCACGCCGACGTCACGGTGGCCCGGTGCCGACCAGAGGCCGACGAGGTTCACGATGCCGCTCTCGTTGGCGTAGGCGCCGATCAGGCCGACCGGCTCACCCTGGGCGGCGACGCCGTCCGCGTCGGCCGGCTCGGCGAAGAACGTGGCCTGCAAGCCCCCGGAGGCGTTCGCCGCCGCGGCCTCGACCCAGTGGTCGTCACCGCGGGCCTCGGCCCGGGCGAGCGTGGTGGTGGCATCGCCGGGAGCGTCGGCCAGCGCCGCCAGCCGGATCGACCGGAGGCGGGCGCCTTCGTCGACGCGGATGCGGCGGACGGCGAACACGGTCAGGCAGCCACGATCAGGCGGTGCGCCGGCGCTGGCGGATGATGCGCCGCCGCTCCCGCTCGGTGCAGCCGCCCCAGACGCCTTCCTTCTCGCGCCGCGACAGGGCGTACTCGAGGCACGCGCCCTGCACTGGACACACCGCGCAGACCGCCTTGGCCGCGTCGGCCTCGTCATCCGTCTCGGGATAGAAGGCCTGCGGGTCGAGACCGTGGCAGGCCGCCTTCGTACGCCAGGACA
>CAZCVS010000095.1:0-9409 GCA_964501845.1 uncultured Iamiaceae bacterium | reverse complement strand
AGCAGCCCGCAGTGGCCGTGGTCGGTGTACTCGTCGAGGCACAGGTCGGCGATGACCACGAGCTCGTCGCCGAAGGCGTCCTTGAGGTCGCCGATGGCGAGCTGCACGATGCCGTCGGGGTCGCTGGCGCCGGTGCCTTCTGCGTCCTTGTGCTCGGGCACGCCGAAGAGGACCACCGACGGGATGCCGAGGCCGATCAGCTCCTTGGCCTCCTGCACCAGCGACTCCCGGGTGTGCTGCACCACGCCGGGCAGCGACGAGATGGGGTGCGACTCCGCGATGCCCTCGCGCACGAACAGCGGCGCGATCAGGTCGGCGGGCGTGAGCTGCGTCTCGGCCACCATGGCGCGGAGCGCAGGCGTGCGACGGAGACGCCGGAGGCGGCGCTGGGGGAACACCGCCTCAGCCTACGGTCGCCCACCCCACGCCGCCGACGGGGACCAGGTCACTGCTCCCTCAGGCGTCGAGCCGCTCGCGCATCATGTCCCGGTACTGGGCGGCGAGATCGGCCTTCTGGGCCTCCGTGAGGGCCTTGCCGGCGAGCTGGAAGACCTCGTGCTCCTCCTCGTCGAGGTGGTGGGTGAGCCGGTGCTCCAGGTCACGGGCGGTCTCGAGCCAGGCCGGAGCCGAGCGGTCGTACTCCTCTAGGGACTCGACGAAGTCATCGAGCTCCTTGTGCTCCGCCACCGAGTGGCGGGCCTGGTCCTGGGTCAGGTCGACCTCCATCAGCGGCACGTAGAAGTAGCGCTCCTCGGCCGCGGCATGCGCCTCGAGCTCCTTGGCGAGCTGCTCGAAGACCTTGGCCCGCTCGTCGCTGTCCCCCGTCGTCTCGACCAGGCGGGCGACCAGGTCCCGCTGGGTCTCGTGGTCCGCACGGAGCTCCTCGAAGATGTTCATGCCCGCCGGTTCCCGCTCCGCGGCTCCGCCAGACGCGCGCTCAGCGGAGGAGGGCGGTGAGGGCGGCGAGGTCGAGGTGGGCCATCGACGGGGAGGAGTGGTGGGCGGCCGACAGGTCGGTGTGGCGGGTGATCTCGCTCGGGATCGCCACGACCGTGAGGCCGGCGGCCAGCGCCGCGGTGACGCCGGGGCACGAGTCCTCGATGGCGATCGTGCGAGCCGGATCGGCGCCGAGCTCGCGAGTGGCGTAGCGGTACGAGGCGGGGTCGGGCTTGCCCCGGCCCTCCACCTGGTCGCGCGAGGCGATGACGGCGAAGTGGTCCCGCAGGCCCAACCGGACGAGGTGGGTCTCCACCCAGCTCTCGGGCGAGCTCGACGCGATGCCCAGCGGGATGCCAGCCCCTGCCAGCTCCACCAGGAGCGCCTCGACGCCGGGCAGGGCCGGGAGGGTGTCGCGCCAGGAGCGGTCCTGGCGGGCGTAGCGCGCCTCGAGGTCGTCGCGGTCGAACTCGACGCCGACCGCGGCGCACATCGCCCGGTAGGAGTCGTCCTCGCCGTGGCCGACGACCGTGGCCCAGGCCGGAACGGACAGCTCCAGGCCGATCTCGGCGAGCGCCGCCGCGTAGGCCTGGTAGATCGGCGTCTCGCTGTCGAAGATCGTCCCGTCGAAGTCGAAGACGACCGCGTCGGGTAGCCGGGCGCTCACGACGGAGGCGCCACCGGACGGGCACCCGGTTGGGTCACGGCCGTGGCGCCGGCGCGGACCGCGTCGGCGAGCGCCGCCTGCGGTCCGGCCCCCAGCCGGGTGGCGGCGATCCACCCCGCGGCGAACGCATCGCCCGCGCCGGTGGTGTCGACGGCCTCCACGGGAAAGCCCTCGGCGGTGAGCGTCTGGCCGCCGTCGGTCCACGTGGCCCCGGCCGCGCCGTGCTTGACGGCCACCGCGCCGACGTGCTCGAGCACGGCCCACACCCCGCCGAGGGCCTCGATCTCCTCGTCGTTGGCGAACACGAGCGAGGCGCCGTCGATCCAGTTCAAGAAGGCCTCGGCGCCGACGGCCTTGATGGGCGCGGTGCTGGCGGCGTCGATCGACACGATGGCGCCGCCGGCGAGGCCCGCGGAGAGCGCGGCCCGTCCCGCGTTGCGCGAGCCCTCGTGCAAGATCGCGTACCCCGACAGGTGGACCCAGCCCGGCATCGGGTCGAGGCCGCCGACGATGGCCGACATCGGCAACCGGTCGTTGGCGCCACGGTCGGGGAGCATCGATCGCTCGCCGTCGGCTGACACCAGAACCACACAGGTCCCGGTGGGGTACTGGTCGAGGACCGGGCCGACGAAGGCCACGCCGGCCGCAGCCAGCTCGGCGGCGGCCAGGCCGCCGAAGTGGTCGTCGCCGCGCGCCGCCATGAGGTGCGGCGCCTCGCCGAGCGAGGCCAGCCAGCACGCGGTGTTGGCGGCCGATCCCCCGCCGGCGAGGCGGACCCGCGCCGGCGTGTCGCTCCCCACCGCGATCGGATCCTTGTGGGCCACGACCACGTCGACCATCAGGTCGCCCACCACCAGGACGTGGCTCATGCTGCGGCCGCCGTGGCGATGCGCCCGGCCAGAGCGGCGTTGGCGAGGATGATCTCGGTGTTGGCCCGCAGGCTCTCGCCGCCGGACGCCTCGTGGAAGTGGGCCAGCAGGAACGGGGTCACGTCCTTGCCCGACACCCCCGCGGCGCCCGCCGCAGCCAGGCCGTCGGCGAGCACCCGGTCGTGCAGCTCCCGGTCCACCTGGCGGCTCTCCGGCAGCGGGTTGGCCACCAGCAGCGCGGCCGAAGCGCCGATGGCCGACCGGGCCGCCATCACCGCGGCCACCTCGTCGGGCGACTCGACGCGGTGGGGAACCCCGTGGCCGGAGTCGGCCAGGTAGAAGCCCGGGAAGCGGTCGGTGCCGTACCCGAGCACGGTGACGTTGAGGGTCTCGAGCCGCTCGAGGGTGGCGGGCACGTCGAGGATCGACTTCACGCCGGCCGACACGACCGTGATGGGAGTCGATCCGAGCGTGGTGAGGTCGGCCGACTCGTCGAAGCTGTCGGCAGCACCGCGGTGCACGCCGCCGAGCCCACCCGTGGCGAACACGCCGATCCCGACTAGCGCCGCGAGCTCGGCGGTGGAGGCCACGGTGGTGGCTCCGTGGCCGCCTCGGGCCACGACCACGGCGACGTCGCGGACGCTCGCCTTCACCACGTCGACGGAGCCGGCGACGACGGCGAGGGCGTCGTCATCGAGCCCGATGCGGATGACGCCGTCGACGATCGCGATCGTGGCCGGCACGGCACCCTGGGCCCGCACCGCACCCTCGATCCGGCGGGCCACATCGAGGTTGGTCGGGCGGGGCAGGCCGTGGGAGATGATGGTCGATTCGAGGGCCACCACCGGCCCGCCCGAACGCAGCACGTCGGCCACCTCAGGGGCCACGTCCACGCAGTCGGGCAGGTCGTCGAGCGTCGAACGGGGCATGGGCCGAGTCTGGCAGAGACCTGACGAGCCTCAAGCCAAGACGGACAGCACCGCAGTGACCAGGCCGTCGAGGGTGTGCGGGATGGCCTCGGCCGTGACCACAAGACCGTTGGCCCGGACCGTGCCGGAGGTGACGGGGCCGATGGACACCACCGTGTCCGGGACGCGGTCCGCGCCGATCGCGGCGCACAGGTTGGTCACGCTCGACGACGAGGCGAAGGTGACGGCGTCAGCCGCGGCGACGGCCTCGGCCTGCTCGGCGGTGAGCGGGACCGGCTGGCTGCGGTAGGCGTCGACCACATCGACCTCCCACCCCGCCGAGCGCAGGCCGACGGGGACGACGTCGCGGGCGACCGCGGCCCGGGCAAGGAGCACCCGGCCGCCACCGGGCGGCGGGGGCGGGAAGGCGTCGACGAGGGCCTCGCCCACGAAGGCGTCGGGCACCAGGTCGGCGACGACCCGGTGGCGGGCGAGCGCGGCGGCCGTGCCGGTCCCGACCGCGGCGACCTGCACCCCGCCGAGCACCCGCGCGTCGGGGATGTGGGCGAACGTGCGCTCGACGCCGTTGGGCGAGGTGAGCACCAGCCAGTCGTACGAGCCGATGCGAGCGACGGCGTCGCGCAGGGCCGCACCACCGTCGTCGGGGTCGACGATCTCGATGGCGGGGGCCTCGATGACATCGGCTCCGAGGGCGCGCAGGGCCCCCGTCAGGGTCGACGCCTGGGCCCGGGCTCGGGTCACCACCACGCGGCGGCCGAACAGCGGTCGTCCGGTGAACCAGTCCAGCTGCTCCGCCGCCACCCCGCCGACCACGATGACCGACGGGGCCGCCAGCTCGTGGTCCCCGAGGGTGGCCAGCGTGGCCCGGACCGTGTGCTGCTCGGGCCGGCTCCCCCACCGCACGGCGGCCGCCGGGGTGTCAGGCGCCCGACCGGCCTCCAGGAGCCGGGCCGCGATCTGGGGCCACCGCCCGATGCCCATGAGGATCACGATGGTCCCGCCGACGCGGGCGACCGCGTCCCAGTCGACGGTGCCGTCGCCGCTAGATGGATCCTCGTGGCCGGTGACCACGGTGAACGAGGTCGAGGAGAACCGCTGGGTCACCGGGATGCCGGCGTAGGCGGGGACGGCCAGCGCCGAGGTGATGCCGGGCACGACCTCGTAGGGCACGCCCGCCGCGGCGAGCGCAGCCGCCTCCTCGCTCCCGCGGGCGAACACGAACGGGTCGCCGCCCTTGAGCCGCACCACCGTCTGGCCGGCCCGGCCCCGCTCGACGAGCAGACGGTTGATCTGGTCCTGGGCCATGCGGTGGGCCTTGGGAGCCTTGCCCACGTCGATCCGCTCTGCTTCGGCGGGTGCCAGTGCGAGCAGCTCCGCGGCCGACAACCGATCGTGGATCACCACGTCGGCCCGGGCCAGAAGCTCCGCGCCGCGCACCGTGAGCAGCCCAGGGTCGCCGGGGCCCGCGCCCACCAGGTAGACGGTCACGAGTCGATGGTAGGCGGCTGGTCGCGGCGCCGTTCGAGGAGGTGCAGCGTCGTGACCGCGACCGAGCCGAAGAGCGCGACCCCAAGCAGCAGGCGCCCGCGCCGTCGAGCATCCGCGTTGCACTGCGTGCCGGCATCGAAGAAGAACTCGTCCGAGTGCTCCGCCATGGGGTCGAGCAGCAGGGCCGCCGGCAGCGCGTTGCAGGTGTAGGAGCCGTCGTCGGTCGGGACCAGCGCGAGGTATCCGAGCGCGGCGACGACCAACGCGAGGACGACGATCCAGATCTTCACCGGTGCGAGGAGCCGAGGGCGCGCCGGAGGTCCTTCGCCACCTGGGTTCCGAGGGCGACGGGGTCGTCGTCGAGCGACCGCATCCGCACCAGATCCGCCGACGCGGTGCCGTCCGAGGCGAGGAAGGCGGAGAGCCGCAGCGTGCCGGCCTCGGCGACGTCGCCCACCTCGTCGACGAAGGTGGCGTGGGCCCCGGCCGGGAGGTCGCAATCGCCGCCGAGCTCGACCAGGAAGGCCCGCTCCGCGTCGACGCGGCGGCGAGAAGGCGCGTGCTCGATGATCTGGAGCATGCCGATGGTCACCTCGTCGCCGGCCCGGCACTCGATGCCCAGTGCGCCTTGGCCGACCTGCGGGACCAGCTCGTCGGGCGAGATGACCTCGGACAGGTGGTCGGCCAGCTGGAGCCGCTGGAGCGCCACGGCCGCCACGACGATGGCGCCACCCTCGGGCACCTTCGACAGGCGAGTGGCCATGTTGCCCCGCAGCTCCGTGAACACGAGGTCCGGCCGGATCTGCGCCAGCTGGACCCGGCGGCGCATCGAGCCGGTGGCCACGGTGGCGCCGTTGGGGAGGTCGCCCAGCCGACCACCGACCAGCGCGTCTCGGGGGTCGCCCCGCTCGGGCACGGCCGCCAGCACCAGGCCCGGCACCGTCTCCGACGGCATGTCCTTGGCCGAGTGCACGGCGAAGTCGGCCCGTCCATCGAGCACCGCCGCCTGCACCTCCTTGGCGAACACGCCCTTGCCACCGAAGGTGGAGATGGGCACGTCGAGGCGCCGGTCGCCCTCGGTGTCGACGACCACGAACTCGACCTGCAGGCCGGGGTGCGCCGCTTCGAGCAGGCGGGCGACGTGGGTCGCCTGCCACAGCGCGAGGGGGCTGCCGCGCGTGGCGGCGCGCAGGGTGCGGACGGTCACGACCGGGAGCTAGGCGGGGTCGTCGAGGTCGAACAGCTGGCGGGTGGCATCGGCCAGCCGCTCGCCGGTGGTGGACCCTGCGGTGTCCTTGAGCGAGATCGTGGGCTGGTGCAGCAGCTTGGCCACCAGGCCCTTGGTGAGCGCCTCGACCGCCTCGCGCTGGCGCTCGTCGAGCCCGTCGAGCTTGGCCTCGAACCGGGCCAGCTCGGCGGTGCGGACGTCGTCGGCCCAGCCGCGAAGCGAGGCGATCACCGGGGCAGCCGAGCGGGCGGAGGCAGCCGAGCGGAAGCGGGCGAGCTCGTCGTCGATGATGGCCTCGACCGCGGCCAGCTCGTGTGAGCGGCGCTCGATGCCCGCCTGGGCGAAGCGGCGGAGGTCGTCGATGTTGAGCAGGGTGACGCCGTCGAGGTCGGCCACGGTGGCGTCGACGTCGCGGGGCACCGCGATGTCGACGATCAGCAGCTCCCGCCCAGCCCGCTCGGCCATGACCGGGGCGAAGTCGTCGCGCTCGACCACGGGAACCGTGGCCCCGGTGGAGGTGAGCAGCAGGTCGACCTCGAGCAGAGCCAGCGACAGGTCCGAGAGCCGGACGGCCTGGCCGCCGATGCGGTCGGCGAGGGCGCGGGCCTTGCGCCAGGTCCGGTTGGCGACGAACACGTCGGCCACGCCAGCGCCCTGGAGGGCCGTGGCCATGCCCTCGGCCATGTCCCCGGCACCCATGATCAGCACCCGCTTGCCAGCCAGATCGCCGAGGTGCTCGGCGGCCATCTCGACGGCGGCGTGCGACACCGAGGCGGTGCCACGGGCGATGCCGGTCTCGGTGCGGGCCCGCTTGCCGGTCTCGAGCGCGTGGCGGAACAGCAGGTTCAGGACCGGTCCGGCGGTGCCCTCCTGGCCGGCCTGCTCCCAGGCGCCGCGCACCTGGCCCAGGATCTCGGCCTCGCCGATCACCGACGAGTCCAGCCCGGCCGACACCGCGAAGAGGTGGCGGATGGCCTCGGCGTCGTAGTGGACGTAGAGGTGGTCGGCGAACTCGTCGGGCGGCACGAACGCCAGTTCCGAGAGGAAGTTGCGCACGTCGGCGTAGGCACCGTGGAACCGCTCCGCGATGGCGTAGACCTCGGTGCGGTTGCAGGTCGACAAGACGACGACCTCACCGATGTGCTCGCGCTCGCCCAGGTCGTGGAGGGCCTTGGGCAGGCGCGCGCCATCGATGGTCATGCGCTCGAAGAGATCGAGCGGCATGGTTCGGTGGTTCAGTCCGATGACGACGACAGACACGCCTGGAGGCGCTCCTTGGCTTCGGCCAGATGGCCTTCACGAATGAGGTCAAGTGTTCCCGACTCGACTGCCAGCCGCCAATCGGGACGGCGACCCTGCCCGCCACCGGCGACATCGTCGAGGCGGATCTCGTCGATGAGGTCCAGCGCGGCGAGGGCCTCAGGGGTGACGGCGAGCGCCACCTGATCGCAGAGCCAGCGCGCCGCCCCCGGGTGGACGCCATCGGTGGACACGGCGAGCGTCACCGGGCCCGCCGACCAGCTGGCGGGAAGGGCCACCGGGCCGCCCGTGGGGTCCGAGGCGTCGTTGGCCCAGGCGCCGACCGCGTCGGCATGGGCCACGACCCGCCCGTTCACACCGACGTCGTCGGTGGCCGCGAGCACCAGGGCCCAAGGCCGCCCGTCGTCGGCCACGCCGAGGGCGGTGTAGCGCTCGGGCTCCCATCGGACCCGGCCAGCTGCCGCCAGCTCGGCGAGCGGCGCGCCCAGTTCCGGCGCCCGCACGGTGACGCGGGCGTCGGCGGCCAGCAGGCGGAGCACCTTGCGGGTGGCGACCGATCCCCCGCCGACCACCAGGCACGGCCGCCCGGCCAGATCGACCATCACGGGATAGCGGCCCGCCACGTCAGGCCTCGTCGCTCAGGGCGCGCTCGAGCTCCTGGCGCACGGCGTCGGGGAAGGTGCAGTACAAGACATCGCCCTCGTAGCGGCCCAGCTCGGCCAGCACCGCCGGACGAACGTCGGCGGCCACCAGCACCAGCAGCGCCGAGGTGCCCGGGTCGAGCCAGTTGCCGACGTCGCGCACCCAGTCGTCGTCGAGGCCAAGGTCGATCAGCTTGGCCATCAGGGCGCCGCCGCCGGCGCCCACCGCGGCGGCCGCCAAGACCGGCCCACCGAAGAGCATGCCGACGAGCATCCCCCAGATCGACCCGGTGAGGGCGCTGCGACCGGGCGTGGGGTCGATGGTCTGACGGATGTGCACCTTGCCGTCGCCGTCTTTGACCACGACGACGGCGTCGGACAGGGCGATCTCTCCCTCCTGCTGGAGGTGGACGAGCGCGAGGAGCACCTCTTCGGCCCGGGTGACCTTGTCGAACGACACCCCGATGATGTGGTCCACGTCGGCGCCGACGCGGCCGTCGGCGGTCACCGTCACCTCGGCGGACGCGGCATCGGTGGCAGGAAGGTCGCTCATCGCTTCCAGCCTACCGAGGGGCTCGGGCGCCGAGACGGGCGGCAGGAGCCGGCTCCGGTCAACCGTCGAGGTCGCGGTGCTCCTGGTAGAAGCTGAGGATCTGGAGCTCCAGCGCCAGGTCGACCTTGCGCAGCGAGACGCTGTCGGGGACCGAGATCACCGTCGGGGCGAAGTTCAGGATCGAGCCCACGCCTGCGTCCACCAGCTTGTCGGCGACATCTTGCGCGGCCGATGCCGGCGTGGCGATGACGCCGATCCCGACCTTGAGCTTCTTGGCGAGCACGGCGATGTCGTCGGTGTGGTGGACCATCACGCCGTGGACGGTCTGGCCGACCTTGGCCCGGTCCGAGTCGAACAGCGCGGCCACCGGGAAGCCCCGCTGGGTGAACCCGCCGTAGTTGGCGAGGGCGCTGCCGAGGTTGCCGGCCCCCACGATGGCGACGGGCCAGTCGTGGGTGAGACCGAGCTCCCGGCTCATCTGGAAGAGCAGGTACTCGACGTCGTAGCCGACGCCCCGCGTCCCGTAGGAGCCGAGGTAGGAGAGGTCCTTGCGCACCTTGGCGGCGTTGACCCCCGCCATCTCCGCCAGTCGCTCGGACGACACGGTGGCGATCTTCTCGTCGACCAGCTCGGCGAGGCTCCTCAGGTAGACGGGGAGCCGGGCGACGGTGGCCTCGGGGATGTGACGAGCGCGGTCGGACATGCCCCGCAAACGCTAGTTCGCAAGTTCACAAGCGCACCAAGCAGGACCGGCGTCCCATTGGCAGCCGGGCCTAGCGGAGAGCTCGGCGCAGGACCTTGCCGCTGAGGTTCAGCGGGAGCTCCTCGACGAAGTTCA
>CAZCVS010000094.1:0-9409 GCA_964501845.1 uncultured Iamiaceae bacterium | reverse complement strand
GGCTTCGGGGTGGGGGAGGGGTGGCCGGTAGCGTGCGGCGCAATGGAACGCTTCGGCTTCGTCGGCCTCCCCAACTCGGGCAAGTCCTCGCTCTACAACGCACTCGCCGGTGGCGGCGCGCTCGCCGCGCCCTACGCCTTCGCCACCACCGACCCCAACGTCGGGGTGGCCAAGGTGCCGGACCGGCGGCTCGACCTGCTGTCGGAGATGTCGAACACGAAGAAGATCGTCCCGGCCAGCGTCCAGCCCGCCGATGTCGACGAACTGGACGCTGGCCGGAGCACCGGAGAGGGCCTCGGCAACCAGTTCTTGGCCCACATCCGCGAGGTCGACACGGTCGTGTTCCTGCTGCGGGCGTTCACCGACGGCGACGTGCCGGGGCCCGACGACCCGCTCGAGTGCCTGCGGGTCCTGGAGATCGAGCTGGCCCTGGCCGACCTCGAGACGGTCGAGAGCCGGGTCGAGAAGCGGCGCAAGGCGGCCAAGCAGGACAAGTCGCTGACCGAGCTGGTCGAGGCGCTCGACGCCGCCCACAAGCTCCTCGCCGACGGCACCCCGATCTACCGCGGTGATCTCACCGCCGACCAGCGCGCCGTCCTCAA
The DNA here is from genome assembly GCA_964501845.1 of uncultured Iamiaceae bacterium. Lineage (GTDB taxonomy): Bacteria > Actinomycetota > Acidimicrobiia > Acidimicrobiales > Iamiaceae > Aquihabitans. Next base: position 8,807 of record CAZCVS010000094.1, on the reverse strand, counting down.
GGAGGAGTTCCTCCTGACCAACAAGCCGGTGCTCGCCCTGGTCAACGTGGGCGAGGGCGACCTGGAGCGGATCCCCGAGATCATCGCCCCCGTGGAGGCCGAGCTGGGCAACCGGGCCGAGGTCATCGGGATGTGCGTCCAGCTCGAGGCCGAGGCCGCCCAGTTCACCGGGGCCGAGCGCCTGGAGATGCTCGACGCGCTCGGGCTGGGCGACGGCGGCCTGGAGCGCTTCATCCACGCCGCCTACCACCTGATGGGCCTGCGGACGTACCTCACCACCGGTGAGAAGGAGTCCCGTGCCTGGACCTTCCGGGCCGGGTACAAGGCCCCCCAGTGCGCCGGAGTCATCCACTCGGACTTCGAGCGCGGCTTCATCCGCGCCGAGGTGATCCGGTGGGACGAGCTGCTGGAGATCGGGTCGTGGGCGAAGGCCAAGGACGTGGGCAAGATCCGCGTGGAGGGCAAGGACTACGAGGTGGCCGATGGCGATGTCCTCGAGTTCCGCTTCAACGTCTAACCACACGGGGGGCTCCGCCCCCCGTGTGCCCCCCGAGCCTCGCGTCGGCGGTCCGAGCCGTCCCGGGGAACGTCCGGGGCGGCTGGTCCTGGTGGGCACCCCGATCGGCAACCTCGGCGACCTGACGCCGCGCGCCGTCGATGCCCTGGCTGCCGCCGACCTCGTGTGCTGCGAGGACACCCGCCGGACCGGGCGACTGCTCCAGCACGCAGGGATCCGGGCGCGCGAGCTGCGGGTCGTCAACGACCACACCGAGGAGCGGGCCGTCGAGGACGTGATCGCCCGCATCGGTCGCGGTGAGGTGGTGGCGGTCGTGTCCGATGCCGGAATGCCCGGGATCTCGGATCCGGGAGAGCGGTTAGTGGCGGCCGCAGCCGAGGCCGGGCACACCATCGAGGTCGTCCCCGGGCCTTCGGCCGCGGTCACGGCTCTGGTGGCGAGCGGCTTGCCCGCCGGGCGGTTCGTCTTCGAGGGCTTCCTCCCCCGCAAGGGCTCGGGTCGGACCGAGCGGCTCCGCGCCCTTGCCGGCGAGCGGCGCACGGCGGTGCTCTACGAAGCACCCCACCGCGTGGCTCGCACCCTCGCCGACCTGGCCGCGTCGTGCGGTGGGGACCGGCGGGTCGTGCTGGCGCGCGAGCTCACCAAGCTGCACGAGGAGCACTGGCGCGGGACACTCGACGGCGCGGTCGAGCGCGCTGCGGAGGTGGAGCCCCGTGGCGAGTACGTGCTGGTGCTCGAGGGGGCACCCGTCCCGGCCGAGATCGCCGACGCCGACATCTCCGCCGCGCTCGAGCGGGCCCGGGCCGCCGGGTCCAGCACCCGCGACGCCATCGCCGAGGTCGTGGTCGAGCTGGGCGTGCCCAAGCGCCGCGTCTACGCCCTCGCCACCGGCGCGGGCCGACCGCCGGGCGCGTAGGTGGTCGTCGCCGACCCGACTGCCGACCTGCTGCGGCTGGTCACCGAGGCAGGCGACCCGCCGCCGGAGGAGCCGACGCGCGCCGCGGCCCGCTCGGCGGCGCTGATCCGGCGGCGCTTCGGGTTGGCGCTGCCGCCGCCGTTCGTCGGGCCGCCCGGTGCTGACGAGCCCGTGCGGGTGGCGGCGGCCACCGACGGCGCCGCCATCGCCGCCATCAAGTGGCGGGCGTTCGGCGCGAACTACCGCGGCGGCGTGCTGCCCGACGAGTTCCTCGACCGGCGCGGGGTCGTCCCGCCCGCGTCGTTCTGGGTGGGACGGGCGATGCTCCCGCCGTCGCGCCGCCATCGGCTCTTGGTCTGGGGACGGCCGGGAACGGTCTTCGGATACCTCGACGCGGGGCCGGTGCACCCCGAGGACGCGGATCCGACCGCGCCGGCGGCGGGCGAGGTGTTCGAGCTCTACGTGGACCCGACCGCGCAGGGCCGCGGCGGAGGAGCGCGGCTCCTGGAGGCGGCCGAGGACTGGTTCCGGGCGGTCGGGTACGACCGCGCCGAGTTGTCGACGTTGGTCACCAACCCGGGGGCGCAGGCGTTCTACCGCGCCCGGGGCTGGGAGCCCACCGGGCGGATCACGCCGGTCGACCTCGGCACGGTCGCCTTCGAGGAGATGCGGTTCGCGAGCCGCCTCGGTGGGGGCTGCTCGTAGGCTCGACCCATGGATCCGTCGTCGGCTGCTACCGGTCCGCCGGAGCGGCGCGGTGATCCGGACACGGGGATCACCGCGGACTACGACCCGGAGGTGCTGGCGGCGCTCGATGCCTGGGAGCCGGTGCTGGCTACGCCGCCGCTTCCCTCGCGCCTGGTGTCGTGGCGGCGGACCTCGCTCGTGGGCGCGGTGATGACCGGATGGGCCCTGGGCCTGCGCGAGGTGCTCGATCCCAAGCGCGACGAGCAGATCGTGATCGAGGTCGACGCGGACGGCGAGCCCCATGACCTGCCCATCCGCCTCCTGCTGGACCCGGACGACCCGTCGGGGAGCCTCTGCATCGTCCGCCGTGACCCGCCGCCGCCGCTCGTGTGACGCCGTGGGTGGCTCCTCGCCCACGTCCACCCCTCGGGGTGACCGCCGTTCACCAAATCCGAACAAAGACTCGAAATTGGGTCGTTCGGCCCATGCACGCGACGGGCTTGAGGTGTTGAATCGCTCTCAGCGAATCTTGTTCCTTGATCAAGGATCGTTCTGCACCGCAAGGTGCGGGGGGAGATGTCCGGCAGACGGTTCGGGGGGAGCGTCGGTCGGAATGGTGTCGGGGGTGTCGGCTCGCCGGCACCCCCGTCCCGCGTCCCGGGGCCGGTTCGGACGGCTGCTCGTCCGCCGGGTCCCGGCGTCGTCGGTCGACTTCGGTCCTCGGGTGGTGCGGCACTAGCGTGGCTGGGTCGTGAACAAGGAGCCAGGCGTGTCCGCAAACCCGATCCGTCGCCGTGCCGCCCTCGCGGCCGTCGCCGCCACCGTGTCGCTCATCATGCTGGGCGGGTGCACCACCGGCCAGAAGGCGGCGAGCAACTACGCCGGCGCCGAGGAGGCCTTCCTCGAGGGCTGCGTGACCGTGGCCGAGAGCGACAACACCAAGGTCGCCGACGAGGGCCAGGAGGACACCACCGAGATCTCCTCGCCCAAGACGTACTGCCAGTGCGTCTTCGACGAGCTCTCCGGGCCCGATGGCGTCGAGTTCTCGGAGTTCAAGGAGATCCAGTCGCGGATGCAGGACGAGGGCGGGGCCCTGCCCGACTCGTTCATCGAGGCCTACGGCGACTGCGATCCTGCGGAGCAGGCCGGCTCCTGACCCCGTCGGTGTCCAGGGGCCTTTGGTGGCCCCGGTTTCGGCGCGCCCGTGCGCCGCGTGTCACGACGGGTGACTGACGTCATCTGGACAGATCCGCAGGTCACTGGTTTGCTGAGGGGCGCTATGTAAACGGCGTTTACACAAGGTGGGAGTCTCCTCATGCTGGGTCGGATCGCTTCGTTCACCGTCCGCCGCCGTCGCCTCGTGCTCGGCCTCGCCCTGGTGGTGTTCGTCGTGTCGGCCGTCATCGGCGGTGGCGTGGCCGAGCGCCTGTCCAGCGGCGGGTTCGAAGACCCGGGAGCGGAGTCCACCGCGGCGGACCGCGTGCTCGACGAGGAGTTCAAGACCGGGACGCCGAACATCGTGCTGGTCGTGACGGCGCCCGACGGCGACGTGGACGCCCCCGAGGTCGCCGCCGCGGCCACGGAGCTGGCGGCCGAATTGGCCGCCGAGACCTCCGGCGGCAAGGAGATGGCCGAGGTCCTCTCGTACTGGGACCTGCCGCCCGGCAACCCGCTCGCGTCCACCGACGGGAACCGAGCGCTGATCCTCGGCCGGTTCCCCGACGGCGGCGACGAGATGATCAAGCTGTCGGACCGGGTGATCGAGGACTACACCCAGGACGATCCCGAGGCCGTCATCACCGTCCAGGTCGGCGGGCTCGGGCCGGTGTTCGCCCAGGTGAACTCGACCATCGAGAACGACCTGGTGCGCGCCGAGATGATCGCGTTGCCCGTCACGCTGCTGCTCCTGCTCTTCATCTTCCGCGGCGTCGTCGCCGCACTCGTCCCGCTCGCTATCGGCGCGCTCGCGGTGGTCGGGACGTTCCTCGTGCTGTTCATCATCAACGAGTTCACCGAGGTCTCGGTCTTCGCCCTGAACCTCACGACGGCGATGGGCCTCGGGCTCGCCATCGACTACTCGCTGTTCATCGTCAGCCGGTACCGCGAGGAGCTGGCGCACCACGAGACAGCCGAGGCCATCCGGCGCACCGTGCTCACCGCCGGGCGCACCGTCATGTTCTCGGCGCTGACCGTGGCCGCGTCGCTGTGCGCGCTGCTGGTCTTCGACATCGCCTTCTTGAAGAGCTTCGCCTACGCGGGCCTGGCCGTGTCGGCCCTTGCCGGGCTCTACGCCGTGGTGGTGCTGCCGGCGATGCTCGCCGCCCTCGGGCCCAAGATCGATGCCTGGCCCGTGCGCCGCCGCCGCTCGGAGGCGGCGCCGGCCGAGGGGACCGGGTTCTGGCACCGGGCGGCGACCTTCGTCATGCGGCGGCCGATCCCGATCACCGTGGGCATCCTCGCCCTGCTCCTGTTCCTGGGCGCCCCCACCGCCGGCATGAAGCTCGGCTTCCCCGACGACCGCGTCCTCCCGCCCGGCAAGTCCGCCCGAGACACCCAGGACGTGCTCCGCGAGGAGTTCTCCGCCGCCGAGGCGGGGGCGGCGGCGGTCGTCGTCTCCAACGCCGGCTCCCCGACGGAGCGCGCGGCCGCGGTGGACACCTATGCCGCCGCGCTGGCCCGCCTCGACGGAGTCACGAGGGTCGACGCCGAGACCGGCATCTACTGCGGGTCATCGGGCGGACTCGGGGGCATCGAGTGCGAGCCCGGGGCTCTGGTGGTGCCGGCCGAAGCCAGCCCCGACCTCACCGCGCGCTTCAGCCAGGACGACGCGACCTACCTCTCGGTGGTCCCCAGCGTGGAGCCACTGTCGCCCGCGGGCGAGGCGTTCGCGTCGGACCTGCGCCAGGTCGCCAGCCCGTTCGAGGACGTCAAGGTGGGTGGGCAGTCAGCCGAGCTCGTCGATGCCAAGAGCTCGATCTTCGGCGACGTACCACTCGCGCTGGCCATCATCGCCACCATCACGTTCGTGCTCCTGTTCTTGATGTTCGGGAGCGTCGTGGTGCCCCTCAAGGCCCTGGTGCTGAACATCTTGAGCCTGTCGGCCACGTTCGGCGCGATGGTCTTCATCTTCCAGGAGGGCCATGGCTCCGGGCTGCTCGGCTTCACGCCCACCGGCACCATCGCGGCCACCATCCCGGTGCTCATGTTCTGCGTCGCCTTCGGTCTGAGCATGGACTACGAGGTGTTCCTCCTGTCCCGGATCAAGGAGGAGCACGACAAGGGGGCCGACAACATCACGTCGGTCGCCCGCGGGCTCGAGCGCACCGGCGGCATCGTGACCGCCGCGGCCCTGCTCATCTCCGTCGTGTTCCTCGCGTTCGCCACCTCCGAGGTCAGCTTCATCAAGCTGTTCGGCATCGGCCTGACGCTGGCCGTGCTGCTCGATGCGTTCATCATCCGCGGCACCCTCGTCCCGGCGTTCATGCGCCTGGCGGGCGACGCCAACTGGTGGGCGCCGGCGTGGATGCAGCGGATCCACGAACGGGTCGGGATCAGCGAGCACATCGAGCTCGACGACGGGCCGGCCGGTGGCGAGCCGGAGGTCGATCTGTCGGCGCCGCCAGCACCCGACGCCGAGGTCGACCCCAGCGAAGCCGACGAGGGTGCCAAGCTCCCCGTGTGAAGGCGACCCCTCGAGCACGAGCCAAGCGCGGCGAAGGCGAACGCACCGCGGAGGCGATCCTCGACGCGGCCGACGCGCTGCTGATCGGCTCGGGGTCCGAAGACGCGGTCGCGATCCGGGGCGTCGCCCAGGCGGTGGGCCTGACGCCCGCTGCCATCTACCGGCACTTCCCCGACAAGGAGACGCTGCTGTTCGCGGTCTGCGCCCGCCACTTCGACTCGATCACCGAGGACGTCGCCCTCCCCGCGCTCGAGTCGACCGACGACCCGATCGAGGCGCTGCGCCGCTTGGCCGAGGCGTATGTCCGGTTCGGGGTCGAGAACCCCGAGCACTACCGGATCATGTTCATGCGCCGCCAGGACCACCGGCCCGACCAGTACGCCGCCGAGCGGGTGCTCGAGACGGGGCTGTTCGGCGTGGTGCTCCCGGTCGTCCAGCGCGGCATCGACGACGGACGCTTCCGCGACGACGTGACCGACCCGCTCCTGATCGCGTGGGTGCTGTGGATGGGCGTCCACGGCATCACCTCCGCCGCGGTGGCCATGCCGAACTTTCCGGCGCCGCCGCTCGAGGTGCAGCTCGCCGCCACCGTGGACGCCCTGCTGAACGGGCTGCTCGCGGACTGATCGCCCCAACCCCAACTCCAACCCCCAACCCCCAACCCACCCGAACTTCGTAGGTGAGAGCTCCCGAACCGGCGCTCCCAGCTACGAAGTTCGTCTCAGGAGGTGGGGTTGCATCGGGGTCAGGGGCGGGGGCCGGCGAGGGTCCAGCAGCCGCGGCCGCTGGCCTTGGCGCTGAGGAGGGCCCCGTCGGCGGCATCGAGCACCGCTGCCGGGTCCTCCCACGGCTGACCGATGGCGAGGCCGATCGAGACCCCCACGGTGGCGTGTCCGCCGCCGACGGCGATGGGCTGGCCGACGGCGTCGATGATCCGCTGCGCCGCGGCCGACGCTTCGACCTCATCGGTGCCGGGAGTGCAGAGCACGACGAACTCGTCGCCTCCGAGCCGAGCGATGGTGGCCCGGGCGGGAGCGGCCGTGATGATGCGCGACGCGGTCTCGGCGAGGACGAGGTCGCCCGACGCATGGCCGAGGTGGTCGTTCACGCTCTTGAACCCGTCGAGATCGAGGTACAGGAGCGCGTGGCGCGTCCCGGTGGGGTTCGTGGTGAGCTCGTCGAGCAGCTCCATGAACCGCGACCGCGAGGTGGTGCCGGTCAGGCTGTCGACGCGCGCCGCACGCTCGAGGGCACGGACCTGCGCCCGCTGCTGGAGCACCAAGGTCAGGGCGCGGCCCATGTTTCCCATGGCGTAGCGGTGCCCGGAGCCGGTGGGGCCCGTCGCGGTCGTCCAGATGAGGATGCACGCTCCGCCGGGGTGGTCCGGGTCGGAGATGGGGGCCACCAGGCACCCGGTGAACCCGCTGCGAGCCACGGCGTCGGCCAGCTCCGGGCTCGCCACCATCCCGTCGCCGACGACGGCCGAGAGGTCATCGACGGACACCTCGGTGTCCGTGTCCATGGCCAGGTCCCACGGCGTCGGTCCTGGGATCGGCACCTCGCCGTACAGCTCGGGCGTCAGGTTCCAGCTCAGCGCCCGACGAGCTCCGTCCTCGTCGCGGTACAAGATGGCGTACCCCTCGCTCGGGTGGCGCCAGGTCCCCATCTCCATCACGAGGGCGACCTGCTGCTCGAAGTCGGCGTGGCCGGTGACGGCTTCGAGCAGGCGGTCGTTCAGCACCAGGTCACCGCCCATGCGCGCCACGATCAACATGGAGCCGTCGGGGCCCGTGGAACCGTTGAGGTCGAGGTTGGCCCAGGTGCCGTCGAGGCGGCGCCCGCGGTAGAGCGCGGGGGTGATCGGCATCTCGTCGAACGCGCCGGCGGCGCTCAGCCCGACGACCTCCGCCGCTCGCTCGATGTCGTCGGGGTGGATGAAGTCGGCGATCGACCGGCCGACCACCTCCTCCGGAGCGATCCCGAGGATCCGGATGCACGCCGGGTTGCACCAGGTGATCGTCGTGTCGGGCGAGAACACGAACACGAGGTCGCTCGAATCGGTCAGGGCATCGATGAGCCACGCGCCGTCGATCGTCCCCGCGGCAGGCATCGTGCCGCGGTGCGGCGGTGTGACTTGTCCCGCGTCGTCGACCTGCACCCCGCTCCCCTCCCTGCACGACCCGGGCGCGCCCCGCCCTGGTCGAACCACAGAGGCTACGACACGCGGTCGCTCCTTGCGTCAGAGCGGCCGCGGAGGGTGACACCCACGTCAGTCGACCGGCGGGCGGTGGGAGCTCAGGGCTTGAGCTCCGCGTCGACCTTGGCCGGCCCGCCGCCCTCGGGCCGGCCCGATGCCTCAGGTCGGGGTCCGGCGTCGGCGGTGGCCGCGGCGGCCTTCTTCTTCTTGGGTGGGGGCGGCGGCATCAGCTTGGGGAAGCCGATCGCGGTCTCGGGCCAGCGGTTGCGGCTGACGCGGGACAGCCGGTCCATCAAGGTGATGGCGGCGGGGTCCTCCTCGGCCGGCTTCACCTCGATGACGCCGGCCTTGGTCATGCGGGTCATCACCTCGCGGCCCAGTTCGGTGCGTACGACGGTGAGCGTGTAGTCGTTGAACTTGCCGATGCCGCCGGTGGAGATGTCGGCGTGCTCGGCGGCGAAGTCGGGGCAGTGGTTGCAGCCCTCGCGGGTCCAGGCGTGGCACTCCTTGAGCGGCACCTCGTGGTAGCCGCCATCGTGCGTCCAGATCTGGAAGACGCCCTTGATGTTCATCTTCTTGATGGTCTCGCGCTTGATGCCGTACTTGGCGTCGAAGAGCTCGTCGAAGATGCGGTCGTCGAACGTCTTGGAGCAGAGCAGACCGATGTTGAACTTGATCGGCTTGCCGACCTTGCCGATCTTGCGACTCCACATGACCGGCGAGGCCGAGGTCTGGCAGCCCATGCCCACGAGGGCCAGGTTCTCGAGCCCCTTCTCCTTGGCTTCGTCATAGGCCAGCCAGTTGGCGG
>CAZCVS010000093.1:0-9464 GCA_964501845.1 uncultured Iamiaceae bacterium | reverse complement strand
AGCCGGGCAACGTCGATGCTTCGGTGGTCACCGACCACCCGAAGATCGCGCCGGCCCGCGCACAGATGCAGCAGAACCTGTCCGATGCCGTGGGTGCCCCCGTCACCGTCAAGGGCCGTCGACCTGAAGGCCTCGGCGCTCTCGGCCGCGGTGAGGGCGTGGCCTGTTGGGCCGTGGCCGTGGTGACCAAGCCGTGACCCCGCCGCGTGGTGGCCGCCCGAACAGCGGCAAGGGTGGCGCGTCTCGCGGGAGCGCGCCCAAGGGTGGCAAGGGCCGGGGTGGTCCCGCTCCCAAGGGCCGCTCGGGCGGTCCGGCGCCGAAGGGCCGAGGCGGCGCGCCGGCCAGCGCGGGCGGCTCCGGCGGCTCCGGCGGGTCTGGCGCCCCTCGCAGCCGCAAGCCGGGCGGCGGCGGTCGCAACCCGCTGAGCGGGATGGGGCCTCAGGGCAAGGCACCGCGCTCGTCGGCGAAGACCGGTCTCGGCGGCGAGCAGGTCGAGGGCCGTCAGGCGGTTCGAGAGCTGCTGCTGGCCAACCGGCGCGACGCCCGGGAGATCTGGTTGGCACAGGACCTGGACCCGGCTCCGGTGCTCGAGGACATCCGCGAGCTGGCCGCGGAGGCCCGGGTCGTCGTCAAGGAGGTCGGTCGGGGCAAGCTCGACGCGGCCGCTCGCACCGATGCGCCCCAGGGCGTCATCGCCTTCGCCAAGCCGCTGCCCGAAGCCGACCTCGACGGCCTCATCGCCCGCCGCTCCGGCAAGCCGGCGCCCTTCCTGCTGTGCAGCGACGGGATCACCGATCCGGGCAACCTGGGCGCGCTGCTGCGCTCGGCCGAGTGCGCCGGCGTCACGGGCGTGGTGTTGCCCCAGCACCGGGCGGTGCACATCACGCCGACGGTGGCCAAGGCTGCCGCCGGCGCGGTCGAGCACCTGCCGATGACGACCGTCGGCGGCATGCCCACGGCCATCAAGACGATGAAGGACGCCGGCATCTGGGTCGTCGGGCTCGACGAGCGGGCCGACAAGACCCTCTGGGACCTGACCATGGACGATGCTCCCGTCGCCCTGGTCCTCGGCGCCGAGGGCCCGGGCCTGTCCCGCCTGGTCCGCGAGCGCTGCGACGAGCTGGTCTCCATCCCGATGCGCGGCCGCGTCGCCAGCCTCAACGTGGGCACCGCGGGCACCCTCGCCTGCTTCGAGATCGCCCGCGCCCGTCGCCAGCGCTGAGGTCGATCTCGACCCCCGGATCCCTGCCGGCGCATTTGGGTCACAAGTCCGCCGCCGCGGCGGTGTTGTGACCCAAAGTGCGAACGGGGCGGGTACCACGGCCGGATTCGGGTCAGAAGCCCGCCGCCAGGGCGGTGTTGTGACCCAAATCGATCGCGGACGGGGTGGGGCGGTCGGGGAGACTGGCGCGGCCATGGCAACCGTGCACGCCCGAGGGGTGTCCCTGTCGTTCGGCGCGGGACCCGTGCTGGCCGGTGTGTCGTTCACCGTCGCGCCCGGGCAGCGGATCGGCGTGGTCGGTCCGAACGGGACCGGCAAGTCCACCCTGCTGAAGGTGCTGGCCGGGCAACTCGCCCCGGAGGCCGGATCGGTCACGTGCGCGCCCCCGAACGCGTCGGTCGGGCTGCTGCCCCAGGAGCCCGACCGCGACGAGGGCGAGTCGGTCACCGAGTTCATCTGGCGCCGCACGGGCGTGGGGGCCGCGACCGTCGAGATGGATGCCGCCACGGCGGCGCTGTCCACCGGCGAGCCCGGCTCCGACGACCGCTACAGCGATGCCCTCGACCGGTGGCTCGCCCTCGGCGGTCCGGACCTCGATGCGCGCATCGGCCAGACCCTCGCCGACCTAGGGCTCGACGGCGCCATCGCCGGCCAGGCCACGGCCACGCTCTCGGGCGGTCAGGCGGCCCGGGTGTCGCTCGCCGCCACGCTGCTGAGCCGCTTCGACGTGTTCCTGCTGGACGAGCCCACCAACGATCTGGACTTCGCCGGCCTGGCCACGCTCGAGGACTTCCTCGTCGGGCTGCAGGCCGCCACCGTCGTCGTCAGCCATGACCGGGCGTTCCTGGAGCGGGTGGTGACCCATGTGCTGGACCTCGACGAGCACACCCACCAGGCCACGCTCTACGCCGGCGGCTGGCGCGCCTACCTGGCCGACAAGGCGACCGCCCGCCGCCACGCCGAGGAGGACTTCGCCACCTACCAGGCCAAGCGCAGCGAGCTCACCGCCCGGGCCAAGACCCAGCGGGAGTGGTCGGTGCAGGGCGTGAAGAAGGCGAAGACCTCCGGCGAGACCGACAAGTTCATCAAGCACTGGAACACGGCGTCATCGGAGAAGGTGGCCCACAAGGCCAAGGCCACCGAGAAGGCGATGGAGCGGCTGGAGCAGGTCGACAAGCCGTGGGAGAGCTGGGAGCTGCGGTTCGAGATCGGGATGGCGGCCCGCAGCGGCGATGTGGTCGCGACGCTCAGCGACGCGGTCGTCGAGCGCGGGTCGTTCCGGCTCGGGCCGGTGGATCTCGCCATCGGGTGGGCCGACCGGGTCGCGATCCTCGGCGAGAACGGTGCGGGGAAGACGACGCTGCTCGATGCCCTGCTCGGCCGCACGCCGCTCACGTCGGGCGAGTCCTTCGTCGGTCCGGGCGTCGTGGTGGGGGAGCTGTCGCAGCGCCGCGACCGGTTCTCCACCGACGAGTCCCTGTTCGCGGTGATGAGCGGTGCCACCGGTCAGCTGGCCAACGAGGTCCGGTCGCTGCTGGCCAAGTTCGGCCTCAGCCCGGAGCACCTGAACAAGCCGTCGCGCCTGCTGTCGCCGGGCGAGCGGACCCGGGCCAACCTGGCGCTGTTCATGGCCGAGGGCGTCAACTGCCTCGTCCTCGACGAGCCCACCAACCACCTCGACCTGGTGGCCATCGAGCAGCTGGAGCAGGCCCTCGACCGCTTCGTCGGCACCGTCCTGCTCGTCAGCCACGACCGGGCGTTCCTCGACCGCGTGCAGATCACGCGCCGCATCACCGTCGCCGACGGGCGGGTCACGGAGTCCTGACGGCGATGGTCCCGGCTCCTCCGACGAGGTCACCTGACCAGCGGCCGAGCCCGTCGACCGGCCGGCGCCCGAACCGGGTGGTTCAGGCGCCGGCGGGGTCGAGCCACTCGGACCAGGCGGGGTCGGTGGTTCCGACCCCGACCAGCATCCAGGACCAGCCCTTGGGGGCCATCGGCGTGGAGCGCAGCTTCCAGCCCAGCTCGTGGAGCAGCCGGTCGCCCTTGTGGCCGTTGCACGGCTGGCAGGCCGCGACGACGTTGGCCCACTCGTGGCGTCCGCCCCGGGAGCGGGGGACCACGTGGTCGACGGTGTCGCCGCGCCCGGTGCAGTACGCGCACCGCCCGCTGTCTCGGGCGAGCAGGTTCCGCCGGTTCAGCGGGAGCGTCGACCGGTAGGGAACCCGCACGAAGCCTCGCAGCCGGATGACCGACGGCGTCGGGACCGACGTGGACGGCGACCGGAAGTGCCCCTCGCCCGCGGCGACGAGATCGGCCTTGTCGGCCAGCACCAGCACGACGGCGCGGTGGACGGAGATGACGGTCAGCGGCTCGTAGCTGGCGTTCAGCAGCAGCGTGTGCATCGGTTCGTCTCCCTTCGTCAGTGTCGCGGGCGGCAGCGGGCCGGTGGCGGCATTTCCGCCCGTGGCACGATGCTGCCTCGGAGCGGTCGAGGCCAAGGGGATTTCTCGCACGGTCCTACCCTCACCGAACTTCGTAGGTCTCAGATCCGCATCGGGAGCTCTCGCCTACGAAGTTCGAGGTCAGGCCTTGGCGCGTCGGGCGTTCGTGACTCGACCTCGCGGGCGGTCGGTAGGTTGGCGGCCATGGGTCGCGGACGCACGGTGTCGCAGATCGTGCGGAGGGTCGACGGAGAGGCGTCTGGGCGGTCGCCGGACCAGATCATCGTGGAGGAGCCCCTCGAGATCCGCCTCGACGGCACCCGCGTCACCACCACGATGCGCACGCCGGGCCACGACTACGAGCTCGCCGTCGGCTTCTGCTTCACCGAGGGGCTCCTGGCGGGGGCTCCGGTGCAGACGGTCCGCTACTGCGCCACCGGCTCTGCGGTCGAGACCGCGTTCAACGTCGTCACGGTGGAGACCGGAGGCAAGGCGCCCGAGCCCACGCCGCGCCTGGCCACCACCACGTCGTCGTGCGGGTGGTGCGGGACCGACCAGATCGATGACGTCGCCTCCCGCCTCACCACGCTCACCGGCGACCGGGTGTCGTTCGCTCCCGAGCTCCTGGCGTCGATGCCCGAGCGGGTCGCACCGCACCAGGAGCTGTTCGCCGCCACCGGAGGGGTCCACGCCGCGGCGGCGTTCGATGCCGACGGTGAGGTCGTCGTGGTGCGTGAGGACATCGGCCGCCACAACGCCGTCGACAAGGTGGTCGGCCGACTCGTGCTCGATGGCGGTCTGCCGGCGGCGCAGCTCGGCCTGTTCGTGAGCGGCCGAACCAGCTTCGAGATCGTTCAGAAGGCCTGGGCCGCCGGTTTCGCGACGGTGGTCGCCGTGAGCGCGCCATCGTCACTTGCCATCGAGGCCGCGAGGCGTGCCGGGATCGCCCTCGCCGGCTTCGCCCGCCCCGGAAGGGTCAACCTCTACACCGAGCCCTGATCGGCTACATGGTCCGGTTGGCCGCCGCGATGACGGGGCGGGGACGGCGTCAGGACGACAACGGGACCAACTTGGCGGGGGAGAACGCGTAGGACTCGTCGCCGGTGATGACGCGCAGGGCGGCGTCGCGGTCCAGGGCTTCGGACACCGAGCAGTCCTCGTCGAGGATGAGGTAGCGGTCGAAGCCGCGCAGGAACCAGCGGTCGTGGGTGACAGCCAAGACGGTGCCGGTGAACTCCAGCAGCGCCGATTCGAGGGCCTCTGCGGACTGGAGGTCGAGGTTGTCGGTGGGCTCGTCGAGGAGGAGGAGGAGGTTGACGCCGAGGAGCTCGAGGTGGAGGACCTGGAGCCGGGCCCGCTGACCGCCGGACATCGTCTCGTAGGGCCGGGCGCCGCAGTCGGCGATCCCACCCCTGGCTGGATCGGGGGTGGGACGGGGTAGAACGGTCGTGATGACCACGAGGGCACCAGGCGATGACGATCGGGACGACGAGGTCGGCCTCCAGGTCGGGCCTCGGAAGCGCTCGGCCGCTGGGATCCCGGGTGTGGTCGCGTCGCTGCGGCACGCCCAGGCACAGCTCGGTCCGGTCCGGACGGCCAAGACGCTGCTGAAGCTGAACCAGCCCGACGGGTTCGACTGCCCGGGCTGCGCCTGGCCCGATCCCGGTACGACCACCCACTTCGAGTTCTGCGAGAACGGCGCCAAGGCCGTGGCCGAGGAGGCCACGGTCCGGCGCATCGACGCCGAGTTCTTCGCCCGCCACGCCGTCGACGACCTGGCGGAGCGCACCGACCACTGGCTCGGCCAGCAGGGGCGCCTCACCGAGCCGATGTACCGGGCGGCCGGCGAGCAGCACTACCGCCCCATCAGCTGGGACGGCGCGTTCGCCACCGTCGCGGAGGCGCTCGCGGCGAGCGGTGAAGCGGACCGTGCCGTCTTCTACACGTCGGGCCGGACCAGCAACGAGGCCGCGTTCCTCTACCAGCTGCTGGTCCGCAAGCTGGGCACCAACAACCTGCCCGACTGCTCCAACATGTGCCACGAGTCCAGCGGCGTCGCCCTCACGCAGACCATCGGGATCGGCAAGGGCAGCGTCACGCTTCACGACGTGCACGAGGCCGACCTGCTGGTGATCGTCGGGCAGAACCCCGGGACCAACCACCCTCGGATGCTGAGCGCCCTGGAGCAGGCCAAGCGCAACGGCGCTGCGATCGTCGCCATCAACCCGATGCCCGAAGCCGGCCTGATCCGCTTCAAGAACCCGCAGCACCTCCGGGGGATCGTCGGCGCCGGTACTGCGCTGGCCGACGAGTACCTCCAGGTGAAGCTGGGGGCGGACCTCGCCCTGTTCCAGCTGCTCAACCGCCGGCTCGTCGAGCTGGACGAGGAGCGGGGCGGCGGGGTGCTCGACCGCCCGTTCCTCGATGAGCGGTGCGACGGCGTCGACGAGCTGCTCGCCCACCTGCGCACCCTCGACACCGGTGCGCTGCTTGCTGCGACCGGGCTGAGCGCCGACGAGGTGGAGCGCGTCGCCCAGCTCCTGGCCGACCGGAGCCGCATCATCATCTGCTGGGCGATGGGCATCACCCAGCACCGCCAGGCCGTCCCCACCATCCGCGAGATGGTCAACACACTGCTGCTGCGGGGGAGCATCGGGAGACCGGGCGCGGGCGTGTGCCCGGTGCGCGGCCACTCCAACGTCCAGGGCGACCGCACGATGGGCATCTACGAGAAGCCGTCGGACGCGTTCCTCGACGCGCTGGGTGCGCAGTTCGGGTTCGAGCCGCCGCGGGACCACGGGTACGACACCGTCGACGCCATCCACGCCATGGCTCGCGGTGACGTCGACGTCTTCGTGGCGATGGGCGGCAACTTCCTGGCCGCCACCCCCGACACGGAGGCGACCGCGGCGGCGCTGGCGCGGACGAAGCTCAGCGTTCAGGTCAGCACCAAGCTCAACCGCTCGCACGTGGTGGCCGGTGAGGCGGCGCTGATCCTGCCGTGCCTGGGCCGGACCGAGGTCGACCGGACCGGTGGCACCGTGCAACGGGTCACGGTCGAGGACTCGATGAGCATGGTCCACGCCTCCACAGGGCGGCTGGAGCCGGCGTCACCGCACCTGCGCAGCGAGGTCGCCATCGTGTGCGACCTCGCCGAGCAGATCCTCGGTGCTGGTGACGACGTCGACTGGGCGGGGCTGGCGGCGGACTACGGGCAGATCCGGGACCTCATCGAGGCGGTCATCCCGGGGTTCACCGACTTCAACCGCCGCATCGATCAGCCTGGCGGCTTCGTCCTGCCGCACCCGCCCCGCGACCAGCAGGTGTTCCCCACCGCCACGGGCAAGGCCCGGCTCACGTGCAACGGCTTCGTCGGCGACGAGGTTCCGCCGGGGCGACTGGTGCTGCAGACCCTGCGCTCGCACGACCAGTTCAACACCACGATCTACGGGCTCGACGACCGGTACCGGGGCATCAAGGACGGCCGCCGGGTCGTGTTCGTCCACGCCGACGACCTGACGGACCTGGCGGCCGTCGAGGGAACCGGCGGTGGGCGGTTCGTGGATGGCGACGTGGTCGACGTCATCAGCGAAGCGGCCGATGGCACCGAGCGCCGCGCCGAGGCGTTCCGCCTGGTCGCCTACGACGTGGCCCGAGGCACGTGCGCCGCCTACTTCCCCGAGGCCAACGTCCTCGTCCCGCTCAGCGCCGTCGCCGAGGAGAGCAACACCCCGGCGTCGAAGGCCATCATCGTCCGCTTCGAGCACCGCTGACCGAACGGACCCGACGGACCCGGGAGCCGGGCGAGGCGAGCGGGGCGAGGTCAGCCGGGCAGCGTGAGGCGCCGGCCGGTGCTGCCGACGAGGTCGAGCACGGAGCCGATGACGTCGGTCCACGGACGGTCCGCTTCGACGTCGGTCGTCGTGGAGGCCGCCGCCTTCGCCGGTTGTCCCGTTCCGATCGCACAGTCGTGGCCGTCGGAGGCGACGGTGAGCGAGCCCCAGGGGAGGCCGGCCCAGCTGTCGAAGCCGGCGACCTGCGGGAACGACACCAGCAGGTCGCCGCGGCAGGCGAACAGGGGCCCGGGGTCGATCGACAGGGGGTTGGTGGAGTTGCTGCCGCCCGGCCCGGCGAACTCCTCGAAGTGCAGGTGCGGGGCGGAGGCGGAACCGGTCTGGCCGACCGCGCCCAGGAGCGTGGTCTCATCGACCCACTGGCCCTCCGGTGCGATGAACGCCTCGGACAGGTGGCCGTAGAGCGTGGTGATGCCGAAGCCGTGGTCGATGCTGACGACGGTGCCGAACCCGGAGCCGCCGGACTTCCCGGTCAGGTCGGTGGCGAACCCGGCGCCGGCCGCGTAGACGGGCGTGCCGGTGTCGGCGAGGAAGTCGATGGCCCAGCGGCTGTGGTGGCCGCCGCACTCGTAGCCGAACTGCGAGCCGTGGGAGTCGAGGGTGCAGCCGACGGTGACCTCGGTGCCGGGAAGGTCGCGGCGCAGCGGCAGCCAGCGCGGGTAGCCGTAGGTGCCGGGCCCAGCGGTGGCGGTCTCGGGCTCGGGCAGCGTGGTCGTGGCCGCTTCGGGCGCGACCCCGGCCGCCGTCCCGGGCGCGGCAGGGGTCGCCGGCTCCTCCTGGGCGAGAGCGGGCGACGCGGCGAGGCCGGTCAGGATGGCGGCAGACGCGATGAGCAACGACATGAGGCGTCGTCGAGGACGACGGTGCTGGCGGATCTCGGGCCCTCCCGGCCTGGGGTCACGTCCGCACGAAGCTAGTTGCCGCCGCCAGGGCGGCCCAACCACGGGCCAGGTCCTTGGACCCTGTTGCCGATGTGGCGCCGGGAACCAAGCTGGCGGTCAGAACGACCCATCACCGTTCGCACACCCCGTTCAGGAGATCTCGTGTCCCGCAACCGCTTGCGCATCCCCCTCATCACTGCGGCCGCTATCGGCGTGGCGCTGTGCATCGCCGGGCCGGCCTCGGCCCACATCCACACCGACCCCGAGGAGGTGAAGGCGGGCACCGAGAACACCGTCGGCTTCATCATCGAGCACGGCTGCGACGGATCGCCCACCACCCAGATCGAGCTCCAGCTGCCGGACGGGGTCACGGGCATCACCGGCGTCGACGCCAACGGCTTCACCGCCGCGGTCGACGGCCAGGTCGTGACCTTCTCCGGGGGCAGCCTGCCGGATGAGACCGAGCAGGCCTTCGAGGTCACCTTCACCGCTCCCGCCGAGGCCGGCACCATCGACATCCCGATGATCCAGACCTGCGAGGAGGGCTCCACCGACTGGATCGAGTCTGAGGTCGAGGGCCAGCCCGAGCCTGATCACCCCGCTCCCCAGCTCGTGATCGCCCCCAACCCCGACGCCACCACCACGACCGCTGCTGACGGCGCCACCACCACCGAGGCCGGCCCCACCACGACCGCGGTGGGCGCCGAGAGCACCACCTCGGCCCCGGCGGCCGTCGCCGAAGACGAAGACGAAGACTCCAGCACCCTCCCGCTGGTCCTCGCCGGCGTCGCCATCGTCGTCCTGGTGGTCGGCGGCAGCATCCTCTACGCCCGCTCCAAGAAGACCGGCGCCGACGGCGAGGCCCCGGCCGATGCGCCCGACGCGCCCGACACCGGCGTCTGATCCTCACGACCGTTCCGCGAACCCCGGGTGGATCCGGCGCATCCGTGCGCCCGGTCCACCCGGGATTCGTCATCGGGGATCGGAGCCCGCGGTGGGAATCGAACCCACGACCTGCCGCTTACAAGGCGGCTGCTCTGGCCAACTGAGCTACACGGGCGGG
>CAZCVS010000092.1:0-9526 GCA_964501845.1 uncultured Iamiaceae bacterium | reverse complement strand
AGGTTGTACTGCGGCTGCTCCATGACCGGCTTGTGGAGGTTGCGGCGATCGGCGATGTCCCAGGCGGCGCGGATCTCGTCGGCGGACCACTCCGACGTGCCCCAGTAGAGGGCCTTGCCCGACGAGACGATGTCGCTCATGGCCCAGACCGTCTCCTCGATGGGTGTGTTCGGATCGGGCCGGTGGCAGAAGAGGAGGTCGACGAAGTCCAGGCCGAGGCGCTCGAGCGAGCCGTCGATGGCCTGCATCAGGTACTTGCGGTTGAGGGTGTTGGCCATGTTCACGGTGTTGCCGTGGATGCCCCAGAAGATCTTCGTGGAGATGACGTAGGTGTGGCGGGCCCAGCCCAGCTCGGCGATGGCGTCGCCCATGATCTGCTCGGACTGGCCGCCGGCGTACGCCTCGGCGTTGTCGAAGAAGTTGACCCCGGCCTCCTTGGCCACGGTGAGGCAGTCCTTGGCGAGCGAGGTGTCGACCTGGGTGCCGAAGGTGACCCACGACCCGAACGAGAGCGCGCTCACCTTGAGGCCGGATCGTCCGAGGCGGTTGTAGGGCATGTCGGTCATGGGGAGCTCCTCGAGCGGCGGCGGACGGGGCGAGCCTACGGGCGTCGTCTCCGGTTGGCATCGGGTGGGACCGGTACTGTTCGCGCATCGAGGCCCCCGAGCACCAGGACGGATCCGGCGCCCCGGCTCCGGCGATGCCGAGCAGCGCGCTGCCCGCGGCGTTCAGCGGCCGGGCCGGCATGCGGCTGGTGCGGCGGGTGCGGCGCCGGCTGGTCCTCGCCATCGCGCTCGCCAACCTCATCGGCGTGGCGGTGGTCATCGTCTGCATCTGGTTCGTGCTTCCCGGCGGCGCCATCACCGACGTCGCCACCGTGGCGGCCCTCAACGCCGTCGTCGGCGCCGTCTTCTTGGTGATCGTGGTCCCGCTGGCGACCCTGTGGGGCGAGGGCTGGCTACGGGCCGGACGGCGCTGGATCCAGGAGCAGCGGCCGCCCACCGAGGCGGAGCTGACCGCCGTGCTGCGCGCGCCCCTGCGCCTGTTCTTCGTCCACACCACGGTCTGGCTCGGTGCCGCGGCCGTGTTCTCCGTCCTGAACGCGCTCGTCGAGTTCGAGCTGGTCGCCCGCGTCGGCTTCACCGTCGCCCTCGCCGGGCTCGTCACCTCGGCGATCGCCTACCTGCTGGCCGAGCGCATCACCCGGCCGCTCGCCAAGGCCGCCCTCTCCATCAGCACCGTCAGCAAGCCCCGCCTCCCCGGCATCACGACCCGCACGGTGCTCGGCTGGATGCTGGGCTCGGGGGTCCCCCTGATCGGGCTGGTCATCGTCGGGATCTTCGCCCTCACCGACCCGGCCAGCGCCACCACGACGAAGCTCGCCGTGACCATGCTCGTGCTCGGCGGCACCGCGCTGGTGGTGGGCGCCGGGGTGGAGCTGCTCGGGGCACGCGCCATCGCCGAGCCGATCACCAGCCTGCGCAAGGCGATCCGGCGCCTGGCGGAGGGAGACCTCGACACCCGCGTCGAGGTGTCCGACGGGAGCGTGCTGGGCCTGCTGCAGTCCGGGTTCAACGACATGGCCCGCGGCGTCCAGGAGCGCGAACAGCTCCAGGACCTCTACCAGCGCCAGGTCGGCGAGGATGTGGCGCTCGGCGCGCTCGAGCGCGGGAGCGAGCTGGGCGGGGAGCTGCGGCAGGTCGCGGTGCTGTTCGTCGACGTGGTGGGCTCCACCGAGCTCGCCGCCACCCGTCCGCCGCACGAGGTGGTCGACCTGCTGAACCGCTTCTTCGGCGTCGTGATCGACGAGGTCCACGAGCACGGGGGCTGGGTCAACAAGTTCCAGGGCGACGCGACGCTCGTGGTGTTCGGCGCGCCCGCGGAGCTGGACGACCGCGCCGGCCGCGCTCTCGCCACGGCTCGCGCCCTCGGGCGGCGGCTGCCGGCCGAGGTCCCGGAGCTGGCCGCCGGCATCGGTGTGGCGTACGGCCCGGCGGTCGCCGGCAACATCGGCGACGAGCGCCGCTTCGAGTTCACCGTCATCGGCGACCCGGTCAACGAGGCCGCCCGCCTGACCGAGCTGGCCAAGCAGCGCACCCCCATGGTCCTCGCCTCCGCCGATGCCGTCGATGCCGCCGCAGCACCCGAGTGCGACCGGTGGGCCGACTGCGGCGAAGCCGACCTCCGCGGCCGCGCCCGCCCCACTCGCCTCGCCGCTCCGGTCAGCGGCTGATCCGCCTCAGGCGGGTGCGGAGATGGCGTGGTCTCCCGCGGCGAGGGCGTCGGCGCCCACCGGACCGGCAGCCAGCACGGAGCCGTCGTAGCGGGAGAGGAGCTCCTCGATCTCGTCGTCGCGCAACATGGCGGCCGCGACCAGGACCCGCAGCCCCGCGGCCAGGCGCTCGCGGTGGTCGATGTCGACCCGGGCCAGGCGGTGGAGCATCGCGCCGTCGCCGAGCGCGGTGATGGCCCACGCGGCTTCGTCGGGTCGAACTGCGCCCGTGCGCTGGAGTTGGCCGGCGACCCGCTCCGCGAAGCGCTCGACGATGGCCGACGCCTCGGGCTGCAGCTCGGGCTGGCGACCGGCGGCGAGGTAGTACTCGACCTGTCCGCCTTCGGCGTTGGGCGATGCCGCCAGCGCCTGGTCGACCACCGCGTCGATCACTGCACCGACGGGCACGTCGGCCGAGAGGACCGCGGCGCGCTCTGCGGCGTCGAAGTCCGACACCCGCCCCGTGGCCCCGACGCGGAGGGCCTCGGTGACGAGCTCGTCGATGGAGCTGAAGAAGTAGCTGGTGGTCGACAGCGGGACGCCGGCCCGGGCGGCCACCGCCCGGTGGGTGACCGCGCCGGCACCGACCTCTGCTGCCAGCTCCGCAGCTGCTGCGAGGAGCGCAGCCCGTCGCCGTTGCGCGCTGGCGCGATGCGTCTTCACCCTTGGTGTCATGACCGTCACCCTAGGTCACCAAACCCGAGTGTCTCCGTCGGTCACACCGGGCCGGGGTGAACGCTCACTGGTCCCTGGACGACGCTTCGAACGCTTCAGAGGTCGGGGAAGCCCAGATCGAGGTTGGGCTGCTCGAGCCCGCCGTCGACTTCGATCACCTTGCCGGTCACGTAGCCACCAGCCGACGAGGCGAGGTACACGACCGTGGCGGCGATGTGGTCCGGCTTCCCGATCGTGCGCAGCGGCGTCGCCTGTTCCATCTGGGTCCGCATGGCGTCGTCGTCGAGCACGATGTCGAGCGCCGAGGTGGCCACCGAGCCGACGGCGATCGCGTTGACCCGGATCTTCGGCGCGAGGTCCCGCGCCGCGAGCCGCGTGTAGTGGGCCAGGCCGGCCTTGGCCGTCCCGTACGCGAGGTACCCGCGGCCCGAGACGCGGCCCATGATCGATGAGATGCCGACGATCGAGCCACCGCCGCTCTCCAACATGATCGGCAGCGCCGCTCGGTTCAGCGCATGGGCGGTCACGACGTTGAAGGAGAACGCCTCGGCCAGGTAGCGCGGCGACGTGTGCTCGAAGGGCCGCGGCATCGTGCCCCCCAGGTTGTCCACGACCACGTCGAGGCGGCCGAAGGCGTCTTTGGCCGCGGTCGCCAGCGCCGCGGCCGCGTCGAGGTCGCTGAGGTCGGCGACCACCACGTGCGCCCGGCGGCCGGTGGCCTCGATCTGCGAGGCGACCTCGGCGAGCTGGTCCTCGGACCGCGCCGAGATCACGACGTCGGCCCCGGCCTCGGCCAGGGCGACGGCGCAGGCCGCGCCGATGCCGCGCCCGGCCCCAGTGACGATGGCGACCTGATCGGTGAGGCGGAAGGTGTCGAGGATCAAAGGAGCGCTCCTGGGCCGGATCTGACGGACCGTCAGCGTAGGTCGGGCGACTGGTTCGGGGAGCGTGGCATGCTGGCGGCCACGATCGGCCGGACGCGGACCCTCGGGTCCCCCGGCCCAGCAGGCAGGGGGCTTCATGGGTGATCTGGTCAGCGCACTGGAGGAGGTCGTCGGCGCGGCCAACGTGTCCACCGGCTCCGCCATCGCCGAAGACCTGACCCACGACGAGGCCATCACCGCGCTCGCCGTGATCCCCGCGGTGGTGGTCCGACCGGCCACCACCGAGGAGGTGGCGGCCATCGTCGCCGTCGCCGTGGAGCACGGTGCTGCGCTCACCGCCCGCGGGTCGGGGACCGGGCTCTCCGGGGCGTGCATCCCGCAGCCCGACGGCATCCTCGTGTCGTTCGAGCGCATGGCCGAGATCCTCGAGCTCGACCTCGACAACCACGTCGCACGGGTCCAGCCCGGCGTGACCCTGGCCCAGCTCGACGAGGCCACGGCCGCCGTCGGGCTCGTGTACCCGGTCTTCCCCGGCGAGAACTCGGCCAGCCTCGGCGGCAACGTGGCCACCAACGCCGGCGGCATGCGAGCCGTGCGCTACGGCGTCACCCGCCACCAGGTGCTCGGCCTGACCGCGGTCCTCGGGACCGGCGAGACCATCACCACGGGCGGCAAGTTCGTGAAGGCGACGTCGGGCTACGACCTGACGCAGCTGATCATCGGCTCGGAGGGCACGCTCGCCCTCGCCACCGAGGCCACGCTGCGCCTCCACCCCCGCCTGACCCACGGGGCCACCGTGCTGATCCCGTTCCCCGGCCTCGACGAGGTCGCCGCCTCGATCCCGCGGATCGTCGGCTCCGGGCTCATGCCCACGATCCTCGAGTACATCGACTTCATCACCATGAGCGCCATCACCACGGCCCAGAACCTCGAGCTCGGGGTGCCGCAGGAGATCAAGGACACGGCGATGGCGTACCTCGTCGTGGTGCTGGAGAACCGCAACGACGAGCGGGTCGAGGAGGATGTCGCCGAACTGGCCGAGCTGGCCACCGAGCTGGGCGCCCTCGAGCTCTACGTGCTCCCCACCGGCTCGGGTGCCGCGCTCATCGACGCGCGGGAGAAGGCGTTCTGGACCGCCAAGGCCAACGGCGCCAACGACATCATCGACATGGTGGTCCCCCGCGGCTCCATCCCCGAGTACCTGGGAGCGGTGCAGGCCATCGGCGCCGACACCGGGTCGCTGGTGGTCGGCTGCGGCCACGCCGGCGACGGCAACGTCCACCTCTCCGTGTTCCAGCCCGATGTCGAGACCCGCAAGGACGTGGTCGGCCGCATTCTGCGCGCCGGGGCGGACCTCGGCGGCGCGGTGAGCGGCGAGCACGGCATCGGCACCGAGAAGAAGGCCTACCTCGCCCAGATCGAGGACCCGGCCAAGCTCGACCTCATGCGCCGCATCAAGACCAGCTTCGACCCCGCCGGCATCTTGAACCCGGGCGTGATCTTCGATTGACGCGGCCGTCGGCCGCGTCGCTCCCACCGCTCCAGACCAGCAAGGAACGAACGCCATGAACGGTGCCCAGGCACTCATCCGCACGCTCGTCGACTCGGGTGTCGACGTCTGCTTCATGAACCCGGGGACGTCGGAGATGCACTTCGTCGCCGCCCTCGACGACGTGCGCGAGATGCGCGGCGTGCTCGCCCTGTTCGAGGGCGTCGCCACCGGTGCAGCCGACGGGTACGCCCGCATGGCCGACAAGCCGGCGGCCGTGCTGCTGCACCTCGGCCCGGGCCTCGGCAACGGCCTCGCCAACCTGCACAACGCCCGCAAGGGGCACACCCCGGTGGTCAACATCGTCGGCGACCACGCGACCTACCACAAGCAGTACGACGCCCAGCTGGAGTCCGACATCGAGACGGTCGCCCGCAACGTCTCCACCTGGTTGCGGACCTCGGCATCGGTCGACGAGGTGGCCGCCGACGCCGCCGACGCGGTGGCCGTCGCGTCTGGTCCGCCAGCGCAGATCGCCACGCTCATCCTCCCCGCCGACGTGAGCTGGAGCGAGGGCGGCGTGCCCGCCTCGCCCGTCGCTCCCGCCGAGCCTGCTCCCGTCGATGCCGGCGCGGTTGCGGCGATCGCCGCGGTGCTCCAGGGCGACGAGTCCGCGGCGCTCTTCGTCGGCGGCCGGGCGTGCCGCGCCGACGCCCTCGTCGACGCCAGCCGGGTCGCCAACACGACGGGCGCCCAGCTGATCGCCGAGACCTTCCCGGCCCGCATCGAGCGCGGCGCCGGGCGCGTCCCGGTCAACCGGCTCGCCTACCTCGCCGAGTTCGCCGCCATGCAGCTCGACGGCCTGAAGCACCTCGTGCTGGTCGACTCCAAGGCGCCGGTGTCGTTCTTCGCCTACCCGGGCAAGGCCAGCGACCTGGTGCCCGAGGGATGCACCGTCCACGTCCTGGCCGACCAGTCCGGCGATCCCGCCGCCGCCCTCGCCGCGCTGGCCGACGCCGTCGGAGCCGCGGCCGATGCCGCGACGATCCAGGCCGAGGCCCGCCCCGAGCTGCCGACCGGACCGCTCACCGCCGACGGTGTGTGCCAGGCCCTCGGTGCCCTCCTTCCCGAGAACGCGATCGTGTCCGACGAGGGCAACACCTCGGGCCTCTTCGCCGCCGGCCACACCGCCGGCGCGCCCGCCCACGACTGGCTGACCCTCACCGGGGGCGCCATCGGCCAGGGCCTCCCGGCCGCGGTGGGTGCCGCGGTGGCCTGCCCCGACCGCCAGGTCATCGTCCTCGAATCCGACGGCTCGGCGATGTACACGATGCAGAGCTGGTGGACGATGGCTCGCGAGCAGCTCGACGTCATCACCATCCTCTTCAACAACGCCAGCTACGCCGTGCTCAACATGGAGCTCAACCGCGTTGGGGCCACCGAGGGCGGCCCCAAGGCGAAGGAGATGCTCGACCTCACCCGCCCGACCATGGACTTCGTGTCGATGGCCCAGGGCTGCGGCGTCCCGGCCACCCGCGCCACCACCGCCGAGGAGTTCGTCGAGCAGTTCCAGGCCGCATTGGCCGCCAAGGGCCCCCACGTCATCGAGGCGATCGTTCCGAGCATCATCTGACCCTCCCCCGCCGAACTTCGTAGGTGAGAGCGCCCGAACGGGCGTCCAGACCTACGAAGTTCGCGTGGGTTGGGGTTCAGGTCGGTGGGGGCGGTGGGGGCGGTGGGGGCGGTGGGGGCGAGCCGAGGCCGAGGGGCCTCAGGGCGTCGAAGGCGGCGGTGAACTGGGTCTGGGCGTGGGCGTGGACGGCTGCGGTCGCGGGGTCGGGGTCGAACGTGCGGTCCAAGCGGATCCAGTCGCCACGGCTGCGGCCGAGCTGCTCGAGCGCCCAGCCGGCGGCGGCCCGGGCACCGGAGTGGCCGGGCTCCTCCAGCGTGCGCACCGTCCTCTGGAGGACATCGGCCAGGATCTGCGACCAGCGGGGTGAGCGGGCGGCGCCGCCCGTGAGCACGACCTCCTCGGTGGCCTGGCCGGTGAACGCCTCGACCGGCTCGAGCAGCCAGCGCAGGTTGTGGACGACGCCCTCGGCCGTGGCCCGCACCAGGTCGACCCGACGGGTGTCGAGGGAGATGCCGACGAAGCCGCCACGGACCGAAGCGTCGGCCTGCGGGGACATCGACCCGGAGAACCAGGGCAGGAACCGAACGCCGCGAGCACCGGCGGGCGACGCGGCCAGGGCGTCGTCGAACCCCTCGAACGGGTCGGCGACGGCCTCGGACCCGAGGACATCGCTGGCGTGGATCAGGTGCTCCAGGACGTGCTCCACCGCCCGCCCGGCGATGCCGTTCTCCGCCGACACGAGGTACTGGTCGGTCCGCAGGCCCGGCATGGCCAACACCTCGTGCTCCAGGTCGAACCCGAGCTGGTCGACCGAGCTGAGCACCACACCGGTCGTGCCGATGGCGATCCCGACGCGGCCCGGCTGGTCGGCGCCGGTCGCCTGCGCCTGGCCGCAGCTGTCGGTCATGCCGGTGAGAACGGGCACGCCGGGTCCGAGACCGATCGCCGCGCCCACCTCGGGCCGCACCGTGCCGACGACCTCGCCCACCCCGACGAGCGGTGGGAGGCGGGACGGATCGACACCGGCCATCGCCACCAGCTCGGCGTCGTACCCGGTGACGCCGAGCGCGCGGTTGTCGACGAGCTGGCTGGCGAACACCGACCCCTGCGTGGCCGCGATCGTGCCGGTGAGGCGGGCGGTGATGTAGTCGACGGCCTCCAGGTAGGCCGCGGTGCGTTCGTGGACGCGCGGCTCGTCGAGCTGGAACGCCAGGAGGTGCCCGAGGGCGAGGCCGCCGCCGACGGGCGGGATGGGGTGGCGCTCGATCCAGGTCGTGAACGCCTCGGGGTGGCGCCCCAGGATCTCGTGGCAGTGCGGGGTCCCCCGCTGATCGAGATAGAGGCGCATCGGCGCGAGCGGCGTGGCGCCCGCGTCGACCGGCACGATCGACGAGTACTGCCCGCAGAGCCCCACGGCACCGACCTGACCCATCACGCCGGGCCCCGCCGCGGCGGCGATGTCGGCGAGCGCGCCGAGTACGGCGTCCCACATGGCGGCCGCGTCCTGCTCCGCCGCGTCGCCGTCTCGTGACCACACGAGGGGGCGGTGCGATGCACCAAGGGTCAGGCCGTCGTCGCGGACGAGCACCGCCTTCACGTTGGTCGATCCGATGTCGATCCCCAGAGCGTCCACGCCAGCTCCCCTTCCGGACCCGGCGACTCTACGCACGCCTGCGATGCAGATCGCCCGCCGACCCGTAGCATCACGCCGTGTCCATCCACCACCTCCAGCTCTGGGTCCCCGATCTCGCGCGGGCGGAGGAGTCCTGGGGCTGGCTGCTCGAGGACCTGGGCTACGAGCTGGCTCGGCGGTGGGAGCACGGCCGGGTGTGGCGCCAGAACGGCACGGGCATCGTGATCGAGTCCTCGCCGGACATGGTCCCCGGCATGCTCCACTCCCGCCTGCGCCCCGGGATGAACCACGTGGCGTTCCACGTCGAGAGCACCGAGGCCATCGCCCGGCTCGTGGACGACGCCGGCGAGCACGGATGGCGTCGGTTGGGCGACGACCCCCGCCACCCGCTGGGGGGCGACCAACAGGTCGCCTACCTGGAGGACCGCGACGGCTTCGAGGTTGAGCTGATCGCCCCGTCGGCGGGCTGACGCCGGCTTCCGCTCCGATCACGCAGCACGCGGGCACAGACCCGGCGCGAGGCGAAGCCCCGGGGGTCGGCTCCGCCGGGCCGAAGCCCGGCAGAGCCGGTGGTCCACCACAAGGAGGGGCGTGGTGTCCCGTGTGATACCGGAGCGGGAACCCCGGCAGGGACCGTGGCCTGCGGGTTGGCCACGGTGCTTAGAAGAAGTCGCCAGCCGCCGGAACAATGACGCCGGAGCGGAAGATTCTTCCGAACAGCGGTCGGCGCTACCCCCGACGGGCGGCGACCACGCCGTCGAGGCGGGCCAGCGCCTGGGTCAGGTTCTTCTCGATCCCACGGGTGGCGGCCTTCACCAGCAACCCGAAGCCCCGGCGGGGCTCGATGGCCATCCGGTAGGTGATCTCCGTCCGGTCCGGGGCCAGCTCCACCAGGGTGATCCGCTCGACGAGGCTGCGGAACGCCGGCGGGCCGGTGATG